>SKTJ01000104.1 GCA_007122565.1 Syntrophomonadaceae bacterium
GGGGTGCAGGATGCACCTTCGGGGCTGTCAGGCTCAATAAAAAGAAAATAATAGCAGTAGCCTTTGCAGAACCGGCGACATTCAAAACTCGCTGACGCTCAAACAGGTTGAATGTCGAAATCTCCTAATCGGCAAAGCCTTTTACGACCCTGAATGCCCCTCACGCGCAACCCTGCACTCCTTTGCTACTGTTTTATTCATTCTTTGCTGTACCGAAAATGCGGAAATAAGTTGGACAGGAAAAGATAAAACCTGGAAAAACCGAATATCCAGCCATTTCCATTGTCTGATGGTGTCGCTGTTATTAGGGCGGCATGGGGGTCTGTACCGAAAATACAGCAGGTAGGTGGAGTCAGCTAGAATAAGATAAGCCTTAATTTTTTTGCTTTTGTAGTTCTTGCTTCTTGAATTCCCTTGTTTCCTGCTTCTTGTTTCTTGTATAATAAAAGCATTCGCAGGGATATATCCCTGTACGGGGGAAAAACTGTGCTAAAGCAAGGTGTGGCAAGCAGATCGGAAATATATTTTACAAGATATTTGTGGAGGTGTTTCTCATGGCGGAGTTGGTCCGTTTTGGTGTTTCCATCAATGAGGAGTTACTGGAGAAGTTTGATAACCTGATAGTGCAGAAGGGGTATAGCAACCGTTCTGAAGCGATCCGTGACCTTATCCGCAATCAGCTTGTGGAGTTGGAATGGCAAGATAAGGATCACGAAGTGGCAGGAACAATCACCATTATCTATGACCACCATGTACGGGGCTTAAGCAAGCAGTTACTGGAGGTGCAACATGGCTGCCACGACCTCATCCTATCCACCATGCACCTGCACCTGGATCATCACAATTGCCTTGAGGTGCTGGCGGTTAAGGGACTGGTCAAAGAAATCCAGGGGGCGGCACATCAGCTCATCGGTGTGCGGGGGGTCAAACACGGACGGCTCACCATTACCTCCACCGGCACAAATCTGGGGTAGATAACAGCAGGACCCGTTCAATTCCGGCATAGTCAGGAAACACCTTCGTCGATGTAAAGCCGTTCCTGTATGCTATGTTAATCACCTCTGCAGCCTGTCCTGCACCCAGCTCCAGAGCCAGCAACCCGGGAGACAGGAGAAAATCACTCGCCCCAGTTATGATTTCCCGGTAGGCGTCAAGGCCATCTGTCCCGCCGCTGAGGGCTTGGTACGGTTCTTGCTTTACTTCCGGGGGCAACCCGGGCAGCATGCCTTCCTCTATATAGGGGGGGTTGGAAACAATAATATTAAAGTGCTTGTTGCTGCCTTCCAGGGTTGAAAGGGCCTCATAGAAATGCCCCTGCAAAATAGAGATACGTGATTCCACTTTATGACGCCGGCTGTTGCGGCCGGCCGTTTCCAGAGGCTTTACATCTTTATCCACTGCCACAAAGTGGGCCCGGGGCAGATTAAAAGCCAGCGAGACAGCGATGCAGCCACTACCCGTTCCCAGGTCCAGGATATTAAGGCCTTCCCCTTCCTTGCCGTTCTCATATGCATAGGCCCACTGCAGCACCGCTTCCACAAGGTGTTCTGTCTCCGGCCTGGGGATGAAGACCCCTGCCTCCACGTAAAAAAGCAGGCTCATAAACTCTTTCTCTCCCCTGATATAGGCCAGGGGCTCACCGGCGCCGCGGCGCCGGCAGAGTTCTGCGAAAGGTTTAAATAATTCAGGGGAAAGCTCTGCCTCAGCGTGAGCATAAAGATGGGGCCGCTCAACCCGTAAAAGAAATGCCAGCAGGAGTTCCGCTTCCACGCGCGCCCTGTCAATGCCCCGCTGCTGTAAAAAAGAAGCGGCCTCTCGCAAGGCCTCACTGATACTCTTTCCCATATTGATCAACACCTCGGATACGACTTTCGACATTTGACTTTTGACTTTAGACTGGTTTCAACTTTTAGACTGGTTTCCCTAGTTGTGCAGCCCGTTCGTGGGCGATGAGGGGCTCCAGTATGTCTTCCAATTCCCCCCCCAGGATCTGTTCCAGCTTATGCAGGGTAAGTCCAATGCGGTGATCTGATACCCTGTTTTGCGGTATATTGTAGGTACGTATGCGCTCGCTGCGGTCACCCGTTCCCACCTGACTGCGTCGTTCATCCGCCTGCTCCTGGTTCTGTTCGGCAACCATGCCGGCAAGCAGGCGTGCCCGCAACACACGCATGGCCTTATCGCGATTTTTAAGTTGAGATTTTTCGTCCTGACAGGAGACAACCGTTCCCGAAGGAAGGTGGGTAATACGCACCGCCGATTGGGTCGTGTTCACACTCTGTCCTCCCGGCCCGGTGGAGCAAAACGTATCAATACGCAGATCCTGGAGGTTGATTGCCAGTTCAACTTCTTCTACCTCCGGCAAAACAGCAACGGTTGCTGTGGATGTATGGATGCGTCCTCCCGACTCTGTGGAGGGAATGCGTTGGACCCGATGTACTCCCCGTTCGTATTTCAGCATGCTGTAAGCACCCTGACCCTTAATGGAAAAAAACACTTCCTTAAATCCGCCGATATCCGTTTCATGAGAACTGAGAATCTCCGCTGTCCAATGCTTACGCTCGGCAAAACGGAGGTACATACGCAGCAGGTCGGCAGCGAAAAGAGCTGCTTCATCTCCGCCAGCCCCGGCACGTAACTCCATTATTACATCTTTATAATCGTTGGGGTCCCGGGGTAAAAGGAGCACTTTCAGCTCCTCCTCCAATGTCTCCTTACGATTAGTAAGGTTGTCAATCTCCTCCCGCAGAAAAAGAACCATCTCTTCTTCCGGCTTTTCCTGGAGCATTTTCCGCGCTTCCTGTATTTCCTGCTCAGTCTGCTGCAGTTGGCGGTAATTTTCCACTGTTTCCTGAAGAGCTGAATGTTCGCGGGTTAGTTTTTGCCACTGCTGCTGATCTTTAATGATATCCGGATCTCCAAGTTTGTTTTCCAGGGAAAGATAATGTTCTTCTATTGTTTTTAATTTATCCAACATTAGCTTTAAGCCTCCGTCTCTGCAGGTAGAACCGCCTTAAGAGCAGCCACGGCCACCTCAAGCTGTTCATCCGCCGGCCGCTGTGTCGTTAAATGCTGCAACCAAAGCCCGGGAAGGGAGATAATCCCGGTAAGCCAGTTGTCTTTTGCTGCTACCAGGCGAATTACTTCGTAAGCTAGCCCCGCTACGAGGGGCAAAAGCATAAGGCGAGTAAGAATACGCTGCCAGAGGCCGGGCCAACCAAAAAAGGAAAACAAAATAATACTCAAAACCATAACAATCAGCAGGAAATTGGTGCCGCAACGGCGATGTAATGTGCTGAAAGGACGTGCGTTGGCCACATTAAGGGGTTTACCCGCCTCAAAGCAGGCGATGGCTTTATGCTCCGCACCATGGTATTGGAATACACGGCCTACTTCCTGCCAACGGGAGATGAGAAATACATAACTTAAAAAAATAAACAGGCGCAAAAAGCCCTCACCCAGGTTTAAGAGGATGGGATATTCCACAGCCCGACGTAGAAACATCATCAGATAGGTGGGCAACAGGATAAAAAGAGCAATTCCCGCAGCAAGAGAAACAACCATGGTTAAAGGTAACTCCCAACCCTTAAGTTCTGCTTCATCCTCCGCCAGGGCCTCACCGGCGGAAAACGAGATGGCATTAAGTCCCAGCACCAACGCCTCGGCGAAAGCGGCAATGCCGCGCAAAATGGGCAATTTAAAAAGGCGATAGCGTTCAGAAAAGGAAAGAAAAGTCTTCTCATGTACACCAATAGAACCTTCCGGCTGTCGCACGGCAATAGCCACCTTGGAGTGATGGCGCATCATTACCCCTTCAATAACAGCCTGCCCACCAATATGCGGTTTCTCTTGCGGCAACGTCTCCACCTTGCTTTCAGCAGCGGTTGCCTGCAGTGACACCGCTCATTTAATAATCACCACTTTTAAAAAGGCTTCTGTTATAATGAGCAGGGCTTAATAAGCCCTGCTCCTGGAGCTGTTAACATTTTTATCCTGAATTCTTTGGGTATAAGACCCAAGACCTCTAAGATTGCGTGGGACCATATTTCAGCCTTGCTGGAGTTACTACTCCATGCCGTATTTGCGTTTGAATCGCTCCACCCGTCCTCCTGTATCCACAAACTTCTGCTTTCCGGTAAAGAATGGATGACAGTTGGAACAGATCTCCACTTTCAAATCTTTTTTGGTAGAACCTACCTCGTAAGACGATCCACAAGCACAGGTTATTTTTGTTTTCACATATGAGGGATGAATTTCTTTCTTCATGGTATTCACCTCGCTTCCCGACACGTTACATCCCGGCAAACTGCAGTGCCGGCACAAGTGATATAATAACACAAAAAAGAGGCTCTTGTAAATAGCTGTCGAGCCCCTCACACGATTGCATCACACTTCAGGCAGGCTCCAATGTCTCTCCCCCTGCCGTGGCGGTATCAGGATAAGGCATAAAATGCCGTGCGGCTGTGGGCAGCCGCCCCTACGGATCAAGATCTTTGAGTTTAAAATCGGTACCGGAGCTGATTCAGTAATCAGAATTTCCCCTGTTATTCTTAACTTCTATCTTCAAAATTTCCAACCTCCGCACTTACGGTAGATACAAGAGGGGATCGAGCTTTTTCCCATAGTGCATGATCTCCAGATGAAGATGGGGACCGGTGGCATTACCGGAGGTGCCAACAAGCGCAATGGGTTGCCCGGCTGTGATCCACTGCCCATTTTCTACGAGCAAGCGGGAATTGTGAGCATAAAGTGAACTCCAGCCCTTTCCATGATCGACAATCAATGTGAGCCCATAACCCCGTTTTACACCTGTATATTCAACTACCCCCGAGGCAGCAGACCGCACTTCACTGCCAGATGGAGCGGCAATATCCAACCCGAAATGAAAACCTCCGCTCCGCATACCAAATAAGGAGGTAATTTTTCCCCGCAAAGGCCAGCGGAAAACGGGGACCTGGCCACCAACACGGGAGGCAAGGGTTAAAACAGCCGAATCCCTTTCAACAATTCCGGTGAGTGTTGTTGAATCGGGGATCACCAGCGTATTCCCTGTTTCCAGAAGCAGGCTTCCTTCCAACATGTTAAAGTCGGAGATTTTTTGTCTTTCCACATTGTACCGGGAGGCTACAGCAGTAAGGGTATCCCCTTCCTCCACATGGTGTAGTGTTCCATTTACTGTCAGCACATGGAGAACCTCTCCCTCCCTGATACGGTTGGGGTTGGAAAGGTTATTCCAATACGCAAGCGCCGCCATATCCACACCATAATATTGGGCGATTTCGCTTAGTGTTTCTCCACGTTCAATCAAATGCAATTGCAGTGAATCTTCGAGCCTGCGGGAACGTTCTTTTTCTTCTTCTACCAACCTGAAATGTTCCAATGTTTGATTACGATACCCTTCCAACTGTTCCAGGTATGGCGGAAGGTAGTCCCCTCCCTGTTGCTCATATGCCTGCACAGGGGAAATATTGAAAAATATTCCACACACAGCAAAAAAGGTCAATATCACGGCAACGGGACAAGAGGCCCCCATGCCGGGAATATTCAGGGCAATTCTTTGCCATTTCATGCCCTTGATTATTTTCATTTTCTGCACTCCCTAAATTAAAAACTATCGTATAGTGTTGACAATTAAATAATTAATATTCATTATTTTGGGAGGGCAGTAAGTTATGGGAATAGGATATGGCGTTCCGATCGTCGGAAATGGGCCACCTTTTTACATCATGCTGTGAAGATTTTTCAGGAAAGAGGCATTATCCTTTGTCGTTTTCAGTCGTTCGATCAGCGCTTCCAGGAACTCTGCCGGGTTTGAGTTGGATATATTCATGGTACGGCGCAGCGCCCACATTAGTTCCAGGTTATTGCTGTCCAGTAACAACTCCTCACGCCGCGTCCCGGAGCGGGGGATATCGATGGCCGGGAAGTAACGACGCTCCGCGATTTTACGGTCAAGATGCAGCTCCAGGTTCCCCGTTCCTTTGAACTCTTCATAGATAACATCATCCATACGGCTGCCCGTATCAATGAGGGAGGTGGCCAGGATGGTCAGACTGCCTCCTTCTTCAATTTTGCGCGCCGCACCAAAGAATCGTTTCGGCTTATAAAAGGCAGCAGGGTCGATACCACCGGAAAGGGTGCGGCCACTGGGGGGAATGACCAGGTTGTAAGCCCGGGTTAGCCGGGTAATACTGTCCAGGAGTATAACCACATCGGTACCGTGTTCCACCAGGCGCTGTGCCCTTTCCAGCACCAACTCGGCGAGGCGGATATGATTTTCCGGTTTTTCATCAAAAGTGGAACTTAAAACATCGCCCCGCACGGAGCGGCGCATATCCGTAACTTCCTCCGGCCGCTCGTCAATAAGCAGGACAATAAGCTCAAGGTTGGGATAATTTTCTGTCATACTGTTGGCGATTTTTTTTAGTAATAAGGTCTTTCCTGCCTTGGGAGGTGAAACAATGAGGCCCCGTTGACCCTTACCCACAGGAATGAGCAGGTCGATGATGCGTGTGGCCATTTCTCCGGAGCTTGTCTCCAGCATCAGTTGTTCATTGGGATGGATGGGTGTAAGTTCAGAAAAGGTTGGCCGGCCCGAAGCCTTCTCCGGATCCAAATTGTTAACAGCTACCACCTGAAGGAGGGCATAATAGCGTTCATTCTCTTTAGGAGGTCTAACCTTGCCCGAGACCAGATCTCCGGTACGCATACCAAAGCGACGGATCTGGGATGCGGAAATATAGATATCATCATCATGGGGCAGGTAATTGACCCTGCGTAGGAAACCAAAACCGTCGGACATGATCTCAAGGACTCCCTGGGAATAGACCAAACCCTCCTTTTCCGCTTCCTCTCGCAGAAGCGTAAAGATAATTTCTTTTTTCTTCAAACCACTGACACCCTTAATGTCAGCCTCTTTAGCCAAACGTTGCAGATCTTCCATACTCATGGATTCCAATTCATTTAGTTGCATGAGAATCTTACTCTTCCTTTACTGTTAGTTTATAAATATAGGAGGAACACGAGGGTTAACATATAGCCGCCCATAATCAATATGGAGGTGATGCCCAAGCGAAAATAGTGACGCCGCAGCGGAAAAATAAAGCCCAGCAGTGCCACCGCCGTGAGGATAACACCCATCAGCGCCACAATCAATATATCCGGGGAGAGACTGCTGAGGAGCAACCCGCGGCGATAAAAAATATCCGTAAAAAAGAGCAGCAGAACATTGAAAAAGTTAGCTCCAAAAACATTAGCCACGGCCATCTCCACAAGTCCGAGACGCACCGCTGTGGTGACCGTCACCAGTTCAGGCAGGGATGTGGAGACGGCGACAAAGATAGAGCCCACCAGGGTCTGGCTCAAACCGGTCTCCCGGGCAATAGCATCAGCCGCATCTGTCAATACGGAACCGGCGAATATAATAACTAGTGCAGCCAGGGAAAAGCGCAGGATCGCGCCCGCCAATTCGTTTTTGGGAGAAGATTCGTTTTCCCTTTCGGTGCGGGCAGGTTTTTTCTCCAGGCGTACGATCGCACTGCTGCCCAACAGGAATATTAATAGTATGAACAGGCTGTCAATGCCGACCCAACCGATGCGGTAGGGCAGGGAGAGTAAAATGGCGAGGCTGGAGAAAGAGATAATGACTACACAGAAAAGGGCGGAAACGATAAAGCCCCGTTTGCGGCGGGCCGTCAGCGGCCCTGCTCCCTGTAGCAGATCAATTAGAGCAATAAGCACCAGGTTGAAAAGAATGCTACCGTATATATTTCCCCCAGCCAGATCTGGGGAACCGATGATCACGGCCCGGCGCGAGACTACCAGTTCGGGCAACGATGTGGCCAGGGGTAAGAGCAGCGCACCGGCCCAGGCAGTACTCATATTAAAAGCGTTGGATATCTTTTCCGCATTCCGTGTAAGCTGCATCCCGGCAAAAATAATGAGGATTGCAGAACCAAAAAAGTGCAGCCACATAATGTTATTATACCCTGCTTAAGTGCAGCTCATAAGCGGCCGGGCTTAAAATCACACCTCTTTTCATTTGGTAGCCGGGCATTCCCGGGCAACGTAATGGGGTTTTACATCAAGGCGGTGCGTAGCTTTGATAAAGCGTACCGTACCGGTCATGCTCCGCATCACCACGGAATGGGTGGTGGCACAATTACCGGCATATCTCACACCCTGCAGAAAATCCCCATCTGTAATTCCGGTAGCAGTAAAGATCACGTCTTTGTCCCGAACCAGGTCTTCCATTGTTAACAACCGCTCCGGGTCTTTCAAGCCCATCTCCACGATCCTGGCCCGCTCCGCCTCATCTTCCGGGACCAGCCGGCCTTGCATCTCTCCACCCAGGCATTTCAGGGCCGCTGCCGCCAATACACCCTCCGGTGCGCCACCGATACCGAACAGGATATCCACCCCAGTATCTTCAATCGCTGTAGCCATTGCCGCGGAGACATCTCCATCACTGATCATTTTTACACGGGCTCCGAGACGACGTAACTCATCAATAATGTGGGTGTGCCGCGGGCGATCCAGGATAATCGCCACCATATCCTCAACTTTTTTATCCAGGGCTGCGGCCACATTACGCAGGTTCACCTCGATGGAGTCTTCAAGTTGAATACACCCTGCAGCACGGGGCCCCACGGCGATCTTATCCATATACATATCGGGGGCATGCAACAAGCCGTTACGGGGAGCCACCGCCAGCACCGCAAGCGCATTGGGAAGCCCCTTGGCCACTAGGTTGGTCCCTTCCAGGGGATCAACGGCCACATCCACCTGGGGAGGTGTGCCGGCACCTACCTTCTCCCCAATGTAGAGCATGGGAGCCTCATCCATTTCACCTTCGCCGATAACAACCACACCGTCGATAAATACAGTATCAAAAGCATGGCGCATTGCAGTCACCGCGGCATTATCGGCAGCGATCTTGTCCCCGCGCCCCATCAATCTCCCTGTTGCCAGGGCGGCTGATTCCGTTACCCTTACAAACTCCAGGGCAAGCTCCCTTTCCATATAAATCCTCCCTTTTTGAAAAAATACCGTTTTATCACGAACCAGTATCACAGGTTCGAGCTTAAAGCCGCGCTTCACCACGACTGAGAGACCAATCGGCGAGAAATCGCTCAATACCCTGGCTGGTCAGGGGATGGTTAGCCATCTGCTTCAGGACGGTATAGGGAACGGTGGCAATGTGAGCTCCGGCAGCGGCAACACGCTGCACATGCTGCGGGTGGCGTATGCTGGCGGCAATGATGGGCGTAGCTATCCCCTGACAGCTGAAGACGGAGATCATCTCCTCCACCAGGGCCGCCCCATCCCAACCGATATCATCCAGGCGTCCGATAAAGGGACTGATATAGGCAGCCCCCGCCCGGGCAGCAAGCAGCGCCTGGTTCACAGAGAAAACCAGGGTAACATTACAGGGCACTTTTTCTTCTCTACTGTTGAGTTGGCTTACCACTTTGAGGCCCTCCACACCCATGGGGATCTTCACAACCACATTGGGAGCCAATGCCGCCAAGCGCACAGCCTCCTCAACCATCCCTTCCGCTGTTGTAGCCAGAACCTCCACGCTCACAGGACCGCCCTGCATGACAGCGCATATCTTCCGGACCAGCGGCTCAAATGCTCCCTCTTCCCGGGAGACCAGGGTCGGGTTTGTCGTTACACCGGAAACAACTCCCCAGGCCAGAGACTCCTCAATTTCCGCAAAGTTAGCGGTATCAAGAAAAAATTTCAACGTTGTTCACCTTCTTATACTTTTATATATTTACTCATGCATTCAGAACCCAGGAGCCAGAATTCCAGAATCTTTGTTATCTTTTCCTATCCAACTATCCAACTTATTTTCTACTAAACCCTGCCGGCGCTGCCAAAGAGGCGCATCTTCTCCCTGACAATCTTTTTCATAGCTTCCTTAGCCGGAGCAAGAACTTTGCGTGGGTCAATATTGTCAGGGTTATCCGCAATGAAGTCTTTTAACGCCCTGACGAAAGATTGCCTGAGATCGGTGTCAATATTGATCTTACGGATACCAAGGGCAATTCCCTGCCGCACGTCATCATCGTGGACACCGGAAGCGCCGTGCATTACAATGGATGCACCGGTCAACTCACGAATATGTTTGAGACGGGGAAAATCAAGCTTCGGCCTTCCTTTGTAAGCGCCGTGTGCCGTACCAATAGCAATGGCCAACGCATCCACACCCGTTTCCTGTACAAAGCGCTGTGCCTCCAGCGGATCCGTTAAGAGGACTTCATTTTCCGAAACAGAAATGTCATCCTCTGTACCTCCGATTTTTCCCAATTCACCCTCTACCGAAACACCCACAGCCCTGCCAATCTCCACAACCTGCCGGGTAATCGAAATATTTTCCGCCAGTGGAAGAGCAGAACCATCAAACATTACCGAACTAAATCCGGCACGAATGCAGCGCATAACCTGAAAGAAATCAGTGCCGTGATCAATATGCAATACAACGGGTA
>SKTJ01000320.1 GCA_007122565.1 Syntrophomonadaceae bacterium
ATCCGGTACAGAGCCTAAGATCAAGTTCTATTTCGCCGTTCAGTCAGACAGTGCCGCGGCAGCCGAAGCAAAGATGCACACTCTTAAGGAAGATGTTCTGGCACGGGCCCGTTACAGGAAACAAGATGCAGGAAACAAGATGCAAGAGAAGTAAAGACAAAATCACAAATCACAGAACGGTCTCAGTGCGCCTGCCGATTTGAAAACAGGACGTTTTTTTGAGGATAGACCGACAACATGCCTTTATTCCAAAATTGGTTGATGATTATTTTATCCACTATTTGCTTTGACGGCCTTTATTTATATAAATAAAGGCCGTTTTTTTACTTGACATATGTCCATTATGGGTTTACTATAATATGTACATAAGCTCATAAATCTTTTCTAAGGAGGCGAACTAGATGCCGCGCTTTGATGGAACAGGTCCCCTTGGTCGATATCCAATGACAGGTGGAGGACGGGGTTATTGTATTTTACCCCTACAGAAAACAGCTGACATTCCAGAGCCTGGATTAAAGCTTAACACATTTTCCTGTAATCCCCGACTCGGCCTCCAAAGGCGCAGAGGCTGTGGGAACCAGGGACGCAGTTTTTTGCAGGAAAAATCTACCTTCTAACCTCTAACTTCCGCTTCATGCTTTAAGTCTATTCCTTTAAATATTAAGCTTTTTGGGAGGAATTTTATGTATAGTGATAACCTTATTGAACATTTTTTAAACCCGCGGAATACCGGCACCTTACCCAGGCCCGATGGGGTGGGGACCATGGGCGATCCTGAATGTGGAGATTTTTTACGAATTTATATCAAAATCAAGGATAAACACATTTCTGACATTAAGTTTGAGATTTTAGGCTGCCCGGCCGCCATTGCCACCAGCAGCGTGCTGACAGAGCTTGCAATAGGAGAATCTCTTGACAAAGCTTTAAAAATCAGTGATTTAGATATTATCCAGGCAATTGGCGGGTTACCTGATCCAAAGGTGCACTGTTCCAATCTGGGAGCAGGAGCGCTGCATGAAGCCATACGTAATTATTTGGAAAAAACCGGGCATCCGGTTATCCAGAGTTAATGCTATACACTTTGTATGGGAGAAAAATATTATGCCTGAAGCCAGAATTGTAGCCGTTTGTTCCTCTGCAAAGCGCGGTGTGCCCAAGAAAAGAATATATTCCGGTTTATTGAAAGCAGGTTATGGTCTGGTTGGAGATGCACATGGCGGCCGCGGAGATAAAGAAGTAAGCATTTTATTATCACAATTTCTTACTCCTGTTATCAGGAAACTTGGCACAGAGCCTAAACCGGGCAGTTTTGCAGAAAATTTGTTGGTCTGGGGCCTGGACGAAAAAAGTCTGGCTGCCGGGTCAGTTTTACGGGTGGGCGAAGCTGTAATCGTTGTGGAAACAGTGGGAAAAAACCCTTCGGAAAAGCATACTTATTCCTTCCAGGGTTTCTCTTTATTGGCGGAAAAGGGATTGTTTTGCCGGATCATAAAAAGCGGATGGATAAAGGACGGCGATCACATAACCATAATTCAGGAAACAATAAACAAAGGATTGCAATGAAAGGGGAAATGTAGAGCATGAGTGCGGATGGGCTTGCAAAAAACATCAAGAATGAGGGGATGGAAAAAATACTCCGCCCCGATGTCAAGCATGTGATCGCGGTTATGAGCGGTAAAGGAGGCGTGGGAAAATCCTCAATAACAGCACTTTTAGCAGCAGGTGCACGTAAAGAAGGATTTAAAACAGGTATTTTGGATGCTGATATTACCGGCCCGAGCATCCCTTGCATGTTTGGCCTGAAAACTTCACCGGAAAGCAAAAAGCTTACACCTGCCGAAAGTTCGCTGGGCATAAAAATAATTTCGCTAAACCTGTTTCTCGTAAACGAAGACGATCCTGTGATCTGGCGGGGACCGCTTATCGGCGGCGCCGTAAAGCAGTTCTGGAAAGACGTGGATTGGGGCAAGTTGGATTATCTCTTCATCGATCTGCCCCCGGGTACCGCCGATGCACCGTTGACTGTCATGCAGTCCATCCCCCTGGACGGGGTGGTAGTGGTCAGCTCTCCCCAGGATCTGGCGGGGAGGATCGTAAAAAAAGCACTAAAAATGGCAAAATCCATGAGCATACCTGTCCTGGGGCTGGTAGAAAACATGAGTTATTTCACCTGCCCCCATTGCGGGGATAAAATTAATATTTTTGGTCCACCCAAGGGTGAGAAAGTGGCCCGGGAAACTGGAATTCCTTTTCTGGCCAGTCTACCCCTGGATGAAGATCTGTCCCATTGCTGTGACAACGGCACGGTAGAAACTTTTAGCAGTAATTTATTCAAACAACTCTTGGATTCCCAGAAGCTAAAAATGAAAAAGAGTGTGTAAAATAATGATAATTGCCCTGAGCTCTTTCCCAAGTGGGAGCAACATTCTGTGGTGCACCAGATTACTGAGGTCCGTCTACTCATCGGGCTCAAAGCACCAAGTAACTTCGACCTTAGTTCGCCAGCCGCAACAGAATTATTCCACCATCAAAAAGCTTTCAGACTTCTGATGGTGCCGCCATGGCGGCATGATTGTCTACTCAGGTATAATTCGCAGCGGGGTTCAGGATACCTGTTCGAAACCGCAGTCTCAAGTTAAAGATACAGGGTTTGCCTTTGCCGACCCGGCTCACATGCTTTGGCTCGCTGCGCTCAAACACGTAGCATGTGGAAACCCCGGTCCGGCAAAGCCTTTTAACCCAAG
>SKTJ01000328.1 GCA_007122565.1 Syntrophomonadaceae bacterium
ATCACCGGGAAGGTAATCAAGTAGTTCCACTGTATAGCCTTTCTCCTCGGACCAGCGTGTATACATGCGCAGCAACATCTCTGCCCAATCCTGGGCTTCCAGCCCACCGGCACCGGGATGGATGGCTAAAATGGCATTTTTTTCATCATAGGTGCCGCTGAAAAGGAGGATTAGTTCTTCTTTTTCCAGCATTTCTTCCGCCTGCTTAAAACACTGCTCCGCTTCTTTAAGCAACTCCTTTGACTCAGGCTCAGTATCAGCTTCCTCACCGGATAGCTGCAAAAGAAGTTCCCATTCTTCAAGCAAAGCCTCAATACGCTTGTAACTTTCCAGCTTGTTTTTTTGCTTACCCAGCTCCTGCATTAATTTCTGGGCATTTTCCCCATTATTCCAAAAATCGGGCTGATTTGCCTGCTCCTCAATTACCTGGATTCTTTTACGCACCGTATCCAGGTCAAAGAGATCTCCCCCAATCTTTTAAGCGTTTTTGTTGTTTCTCCAGTTGCTCCTTCAGTTCACCAGACAACATTACCTGTTAACCTCCTGTTGTAAAATAAGGAGTCCTTACTCCCCGGTTTGCTAAAACAAGTTGGACAGTTGGATAGCCGCTATTATCAGGGCGGCATGTTGGCCTGTCCTGATAATAACTAGCTGAGCAATGTCGCTTCGCATGCACGGTGCCCGATCTAGGCTGTCAGGCAAAAAACAGAGGTCAGAAGTTAGAAATCGGTGAGCCAGAAAATAACATGATTACTGATAGCTCGATTTATCCGGCCTCACTGGCATACTGACATCCAACTTCTATACAGAATGCCCCTCAAGTCAACCCTGCACCACTCAGCTTACTGTTGCATTTTCATTTATCTGATGGTGCGCCGGCGCTATCTTTTATTCTGTCTCCTGAATCCTGAATACTGACTCCTTTTATTCTGTCTTCCTTATTCCCCTTTACCGCAACATTTCTTGTATTTCTTACCGCTGCCGCATGGGCAGGGCTCATTGCGCCCAATTTTATTCACCGTCACAGGGGTTCCCCTGGGTCTTTTTTGCGGGCCTTCCGAGCCTTGTGGATCTCCCAGGGCGCCAACCTGTGGCCTTATTGCCTGCAGAGGGACAGCGGCCCTTTGCCGTTCCGGTGCTTCACCAACCTGCAGATGGAAGAGCAACCGCACCACTTCCTGCTTGATGGAACGAATCATCTCCTGGAACATTTTATAGGACTCGTTGCGATATTCCACCAGGGGATCCTGTTGGCCATAGCCCCGCAGCCCCACTCCCTGACGCAGTTCATGCATTTCGTCAATATGATTCATCCATTTTTCGTCCACAGTGCGCAGCAGCACCACCCGTTCCAGTTCCCGAATCACCTCAAGGCCCAGTTCCTCTTCCCGCGCCTCGTAGAGTTTTTCGGCCAGGGACATCACTCTTTCCTTTATCTCGTCCCGGGCCAGTTCTTTTAACTCTGATTCCGGCAGTTGTCCCCCGGGCAAAAAGAGGCGTTGCAGGTGACTGCGCATGCCCTCCAAGTCCCAGTACTCTTCATCAAGCTTCGGATCGATGTAAAGTTCCAGTGCCTCATCCACCACGTCACCGATCATCTCCAGAACGGTGGAACGGAGGCTTTCCCCCTCCAACACCTGTCGACGCTGCCGGTAGATAACCTCCCGCTGCATGTTGAGCACATCATCGTATTCCAGCACATGCTTACGAATCTCGAAGTTGCGCCCTTCCACTTTTTTCTGTGCATTCTCAATAGCCCGGCTGATCAATGGGTGTTCCACCGGGACATCCTCTTCCATTCCCAGCCGCTCCATCATGGAGCGGGCATTGTCAGAACCGAAAAGACGCATCAGGTCATCCTCCAGGGATACATAAAAACAGGAGGAACCGGGGTCTCCCTGGCGTCCGGAGCGACCCCGCAGCTGGTTGTCAATACGCCGTGATTCGTGGCGCTCCGTACCGATAATATGCAGGCCGCCAAGGGACACCACCTTGTTGTGGCGCACCTGCCAGTCATCCCGAATGGCGGCAATGTGCTTTTCCTTTTGTTCGTCCGTCAAATCGGGATTCTGGCGGATCATCTCAATCTCCCGTTCCTGGTTGCCACCAAGGACAATATCCGTCCCCCGTCCGGCCATGTTGGTGGCAATGGTAACCGCACCCTCCTGCCCGGCCTGGGCGATGATCTCCGCCTCTTTCTCATGATGCTTGGCGTTAAGAACGTGATGGGGGATCCCCTGTCGCGTGAGGATCTGACTCAACTCCTCTGACTTCTCAATGGAGATGGTACCAACCAGCACAGGCTGTCCCGTCTCATGCCGTGCGGCAATTTCCTCCACCACAGCCTTAAACTTTCCATTGGCAGTACGGTAAACGCTGTCAGGATAATCTTTCCGGATCATGGGCTCATTGGTGGGAACGATCACCACATCCATTCCGTAAATCTTACGAAATTCCTCTTCTTCCGTGGCTGCTGTCCCCGTCATCCCGGACAATTTTTCGTACATGCGGAAATAATTCTGGAAGGTAATGGAAGCCAGGGTACGTGTCGTCTCTTCGATGCGCACCCCTTCCTTTGCTTCGATGGCCTGATGCAGTCCTTCCGAATAGCGCCTGCCGTGCATCAGGCGTCCTGTAAACTCATCCACGATGATAACCTTATCATTTTGCACCACATAATCCACGTTCTTTTCAAATAAAGCATAGGCTTTTAGTAAGGTTTTAATATCGGAATAATGGCGAC
>SKTJ01000044.1 GCA_007122565.1 Syntrophomonadaceae bacterium
AACTGATAAAAGGAGTCTTTTTTCTCCGGCCTGACCGCAGGGATAGATACACCCGCCCGTTCCTGCTCACCCTTTTCCAGCAGTTGCTGAAAGTCCTGCCAGCAGCGTTCTTTATCCGGCATTTCCATATTATCAGCTTCTTCCTGGTAAAAGCGATTGAGCAGGCTGTCGATTTTTTGATTTTCTTTACGTATCATAAGCCATCACCTTTGGACATTTCTGCCGCTATTTATTTAAAGCTCCAGCGGTAGATCGTCCTCCTTGTTTAATGGACGTTTTTCCCCATAGTGTGGTTGCAATAGCAGGCGAATTTTATCACGGGCACGGAATAGACGTGATTTTATCGTTCCGGAGGGGGCCTTTATTAATGAAGCAATTTCTTTTATGCTGAGTTCATTAAAGTATTTTAAAACGATTATTTCTCTTTCTTCCGGTTCCAGGCGCGCCAGGGCATCCCTTACTTCCTGACTGGTTTCCTTTTTATCCCAACATTCAGTTGGGTTATCGGTGTGGGCTTCTCCGCCATACGTTTCCATATTGTCAGTGAAAAATACTTTTTTGTTCTTGCGTAAAAGATCAACCGCATGATTGGATGCGATAACGCTGATCCAGGAGCCGAACTTCTGCCTTTCCTGCAGTTTATGCAGGTTTGCAAAGGCTTTCAAAAAGGCCTCCTGGGCTACGTCTTCGGCCATCTGATGGTCCCCGGTAACAAAAAAAGCCGTACGATATACCCGGGGGAAGTGTTCCTTATATAAGTTTTCCAGTACATTTTTATCCATGATCAGGCCTGCCTTTGCAATCTATTAACATTTTAGCATATTTTCCGGGCGTTGTTAATTAGTTTAGTAATTATCGTCTCTTGACAAACCTTTCCTTTTTTTATTACAATCGAAGTGTGGATAGATTTGAAATATATTTCAAATTGTAGTTGTTATATCTGAATTATTATTTCACATTATAGAATGAGGAGCGGATTTAATGAAGAACACCGCTGCAAAAGGGGCAGAACGGGGAAAAACGGAACAAGGGGATAACGAGGAAAGAGGAGAAAATGAAGGTGGAGAAAATGAATGACGAACTAAAAACAGCGGCGGATCTTAAGACCGATACCAATGGAGAAGCGGAAGAGCGGGATAGCCGCTATGTCCAGTCCGTGGAGCGGGTGTTTAATATTCTGGAAATAATGGCCGGTGAGGGAGCCCCTATTACCGTTACTGAATTGGCGGAAAAAGTACACCTCAAGATCAGCACTGTACACCGTCTTTTGTCCACTCTCTTGCATCGGGGTTATGTGGAGCAGGAAGAAGATAACAAGTACAGATTGGGTCTCAAACTTATGGAGATCGGCAATTCGGTCCTCTATTATTCCGATATCCGTACGGTGGCACGGCCTTTCCTGGAGGAGTTGGTGGATCGCTGCAACGAGACGGTCAACCTTGCTATTCTGGATGATACGGATGTGGTCTATATTGATCAGGTAGAGTCGAAAAATCTGATCATCGTTAAAATGCTGGCTCAGGTGGGTAATCGGGGCCCCGTTCACTGTACCTCTTCAGGCAAAGCACTGGTGGCTTTTCTGCCGGAAGAAAAAGTGGAAGAGACGATTGCCAGGCTCGATCTGGCTAAATATACTAATGAGACGATTACTGATTTGGAGAATCTGCGCAAAGAATTGAAAAGAGTACGTGCGGATGGTTATGCTGTGGACTGGGGTGAACGTGAAGAGCATGTCCGTTGTATCGCTGCTCCCATCTTTAATCACGAAGGGCGTGCCATCGCCAGTATAAGTATATCCGGTCCCAGTACCCGCATTACAACATATTATATGAAAAACGAGCTGGTGGATTTAATCCAGGAAACGGCGGAACGGCTCTCCCATAAAATGGGTTACAACGGCCATTAAGGCCGTTTTTTTTTTGGTTAAGACAACTTTTTTTGTATTTTTATGTTGACAGATTCCCTCCTCCTTTAATATAATAGTAACAACTTTTCCACGATATGAAATCTGTTTCAAGAAGAGAGAAGGGCTTTCCAAAATTGTGATGGGGGGGTCCCGTAATGGAATTGCCAGAGGTAGCGGTTGAGGAACTAAAGGAAAATCCTTTTATTGTGGCGCAACAGCAATGTGATGATTGTGCCGATATCCGGAATGTTGACCCGGGGGTGCGGGAGATTATCCGTGAACCGATGCAGGAGACCCATGTTTCCATTCCTGTGCGCATGGATGACGGCAGCATCAGGGTTTTTAAGGGATTTCGGGTCATACATAGCACGGCTCTGGGGCCGGCTAAAGGAGGCATTCGCTTTCATCCCGATGAAACTGCGGATACGGTAAGAGCGCTTGCGGCCTGGATGACCTGGAAATGCTCCCTGCTGGAGTTACCTTTAGGGGGGGGCAAGGGAGGAGTTATCTGCAACCCCAAGGAGATGTCCGCGGGAGAATTGGAACGGCTCAGCCGCGGTTATGTGGATCGGGTTTGGCAGGTTATCGGGCCGGATAAAGATATTCCCGCGCCGGATGTCTATACTAACCCCCAAATTATGGCCTGGATGATGGATCAGTATTCCAAAATAGCAGGTAAAAATCAGTTTGGCGTAATTACGGGGAAGCCGCTGCGCATCGGTGGATCTTCCGGACGTCACGATGCCACAGCGCGTGGTGGATTGTATGTACTGCGGGAGGCGGCACGCAACTGCAGGCTAAACTTAAGGGGAGCTACCCTGGCGATACAGGGTTTTGGCAACGCCGGTTCTTATGTCGCCTCCCTGGCGCGGGAACTGTTTGGTTGCTGCGTTGTGGCTGTAAGCGACAGTAGAGGAGCCGTTTATAACAGCATCGGGCTCGACCCTCAATTGCTGGGCGAGCACAAGCGTGTGACCGGCTCGGTTGTGGATTATCCCGGGACTGAACGCATCTCCCAGGCGGAGTTGCTGGAACTGGATGTGGATGTTCTTTGTCCCTGCTCTCTTGAAAATGTGATTACAGCCGGGAATGCCTCAAAGATTAGAGCTGGTATCGTGGCCGAGTTTGCCAACGGCCCCACAACGCCAGAAGCGGATTCCATACTGTATGATAAGGGCGTTCACCTGTTGCCTGATTTCTTGTGTAATGCGGGCGGCGTAACCGTATCTTACTTTGAGATGGTGCAAAACATGAACATGTTTTACTGGGAGGAAAAAGAGATCCATGCGCGGCTCGATAAAAAGATGACGGCTGCCTATGATTCTGTTTTGGATATATCCCGGGAATATAAAGTAAATATGCGGCGAGCCGCATATATTGTAGCGGTGCGGCGGGTTGCCGAGGCGATGCAACTGCGCGGTTGGGTGTAGTAAAAACTGACAGATAAGCCGGCTTGGTAATCATTACCAGGCTGGCTTATTATTTTTTATACAGGTTTAATGGAATAATGCCTCCAAAAGGTGGAATCCTGGTGCAGACCACCCCTTATATTTAAGGATATCAGAACTTTATTCCGTATTGCGGAAGTGGCACCGGGACGCTTTGTTTGCCTCATAGTACAGTAATCCTTTTAATATTTTTATGATGTCCGATAAATATGGTAAAATGTGTTGGCAGCTGTTTATATAAATATATATAAAAGGATATTCAGTGGAAAAGAGGGTGGATAGTTTTATGCGTTGTGAAATTATTGCCGTGGGCACGGAGTTGCTCATGGGGCAGATTGTGAACAGCAACGGGGCGGGACTGGCGCGGGAGTTGGCCGGTCTGGGGATCGGGGTCTATTACCAGACGGTGGTGGGAGACAACGAAGAGCGGTTGGCCGCTGCATTTTCCCTCGCCCTGACGCGCGCTGAGTTGATCATCTTCAGTGGGGGGCTCGGTCCCACCGATGATGATATTACAAGGGAGACGGTGGCCCGGGTGTTGGGGTTGCCCCTGGAACAAAGCGATATTTGGGTGGAAAAATTAAATGAGTTTTTTAGACGTGTAAACCGCCCCGTGGCGCAATCGAATCTGCGGCAGGCCATGCTGCCCCGGGGCGGCAAATTGTTCCTTAATGACCGGGGTACAGCGCCTGGCATTTTTCTGGAACATGAGGGGAAGATTATTGTGCTACTGCCGGGGCCGCCGGGGGAGCTTTTCCCCATGTTTAAACGTCAGGTTGTTCCCTTACTTCAGGAAAAACTCAAACAGGATGATGAACAGGCAATTCTCCAATCAAGGATATTACGCGTAACCGGCCTGGGAGAATCGGTGATTGCCGAGCGTATTAAAGATGTGCTGGGCCGCCAGGGTAATCCCACTATTGCCCCCCTGGCCAAGGGGGGAGAGGTGCACCTGCGTATAACGGCCCGGGCGGACAGCGGGGCGGCGGCAGAGCGGTTGCTGGAAGAAAAGGCCGTGGAGATCCGCGAAATCCTCGGGGATGCCATCTACGGTGAGGGGGATGAAGGACTGGAGTTCAGTGTAGCCCGTCTGCTGCGGGAAAAGGAACGGACAATCGCTGTGGCTGAGTCATGCAGCGGCGGTCTGCTCAGCCATCGCCTCACCAATGTACCCGGCAGCTCAGTTTACATGCTTTTGGGCCTGGTTACCTACAGTAATGAGGCCAAGGAAAATCTATTAGGTGTTGATCCACAGCTCATTTTAAGCCAGGGAGCGGTGAGCGATGGGGTGGCAATACAGATGGCGACTGGCGCACGCCGTGTTGGGCAGGCCCACATCGGTGTGGGAATCACCGGTATTGCCGGTCCCGACGGGGGAACAGCGGAAAAACCGGTGGGGCTTACTTATATCGCCATAGAGGCGGACGATTTCCAAAAGAGCCGCCGTTTTGAATTTTGGGGGAGCCGCCTGGAGATCAAAGAACGGGCCAGCCAGGTTGCCCTGCACCTGGTGCGTCATTATTTGTTGGGGAAGCTGAAAAACAGTTAGATAGCGGGTAGTGGGGTAGCAGGTAGACAAAGTCAAAAACCTATGGCTGTCCTGCGGAAAATAGTTGGAATGTCAGAAGTCTGATGTCAGTGAGCCGGATAAAGCTGTCCCGATGTACAAGGGGCGGACGACCCTGTCCGCCCGCGGGTGTGCTGATAATTTTAATTAATCTGATGGTGCCGCCGTTATTGGGGCGGCATGGGGGTCTATCCTGAAGATTCACTTTCCTCCACGCGGCCGATGCCTTCGGACAGGTATTGGTCCCTGATGTCGTAATAAATTTTGTAACTCATTTGCACATACTCTAAAGAAACCCCGGAAATTTCCTTTTTAACCTGTGCAGGAATACCGGTGGCAAGGTGGCGCGGCGGAATTATGGTGTCTTGGGCAACCACACTGCCGGCGGCTATGATTGCTTCCTCACCGATCACGGCAAAATCGAGAACCACAGCAGCCATGCCTACGATGGCTCCTTTTTCGACGGTGCATTCGTGCAGGATGGCACCGTGGCCAATGGTGACATTTTCACCGATAAAGACCCGGCCCCCTTCCTGCTTTTGGTGGGCCACAGCATTATCCTGCACATTGGCCCCTTTTTTTACAATGATTGAACCCAGGTCGGCCCGCAGTACGGCTCCGAACCAGATGCTTGCTCCTTCTTCCACCACCACGTCACCGATCAGGGTTGCTGTGGGAGCGACGAATGCTCCTGGAGACACGCGTGGTTTCTTTCCTTTATAAGGCAACAGTATCATTATTTATTCTAGCCATTCCCCCTGGGAAATGACCGTTCCTCCTCTCGTGCCAAAGCAAAACGCGCCGGCAGGTTATGCTGATTTATTCTCTTATCTTTCGCCTAAACCCTTTCTATAATAGATCCTTATAAAAAAATAATCCATCAGGCAGGAAATAAAGCACCGGAAGAGAATTTATATTATTAAGCTATTAGAGGGTACCAAATCCCCTTGAGGGGTTTTTTAGAAGTTTTATTAGAGTGGTAACGGTGTTCTTTGTAGGAGGACTATTTTTATATTAAGAGGAGTGAAAGGTATGACAAACAGTAATGGGCAGTTGAAAGAAGGGTCCGCGGGCTTACCTCCTTGTCAGGTAGCCTGTCCCATTCACCAGGAGGCACGGGAATACCTGCGCCTTATCGCGGCCGGCGAATTCGACCGTTCCCTTGAGGTAATCAAGCGGACCAGTCCCCTCTCCTCGGTGTGCGGCACTATCTGTGCGCACCATTGTGAGGACGAGTGCCGCCGTCAAAATGTGGACGAAGCTCTGTCCATCCGTGGGTTGAAGAGAGCGGCAGTAGAAATGGGCTGTGCCGATTTTCCCAAACCTGCGGCAGTTGATGAAAACAAAAAAGTGGCGATCATCGGCTCGGGACCGGCAGGACTTATTGCTGCCTTTGACCTGGCCCTGCAGGGTTGCCGTGTAACCGTCTTCGAGCGGGAGCAGGAACTGGGGGGCGCACCGCGTAACTTTATCCCCACCTACCGCCTTCCCGATGAGACGGTGGAACTGGATATTGAAAACCTGAGGAAGCTCGGGGTGGAATTTAAAACAGGTGTGGAGTTCGGCACCGCGTTAATGCCCGATGATCTGCGTAAAGATGGATACAAAGCGATCCTTATTGCCGTTGGCTTGACTGCCAGCCGCGGACTGCCCCTGCCGGGAGCGGATCATGAGGACGTGCTCATGGCCCTTTCTTTCCTCAAGGCAGCAAAACGGGATAATTTCCGTCTTGACGGCAAGGAAGTTATTGTGATCGGCGGCGGTAACGTGGCCATGGACGTGGCCCGCTCGGCCGTGCGTTGCGGCGCGGCGAAAGTGAGGCTGGCCTGCCTGGAGTCCGATGCTGAGATGCCCGCTTTCCCCTGGGAGATTGAAGAGGCGAAAGAAGAAGGGGTGGAGATGAATTGTTCCTGGGGTCCCACCGGGATCCGCGTTGAGAACGGCCGCATCGCGGGGCTGGAGACAAAAGAATGCACAGCCGTCTTTACGGAAGGGCGTTTCAATCCCTGCTTTGATGAAGACAGTACCCGCTTTATTTCCGGCGATACGGTGATTTTTGCCATTGGTCAGGCAGCCGACATTACGGCGGTGCGCCAGGCCGGTATTCCCGGGGATGACCGGGGTCGCCTCGATTTCGATCCCTTAACTATGAAAACCTCCATCCCCGACGTTTTCGCCTGCGGGGAAATTGTAAACGGGCCGAGTACAGCCGTTAAGGCAATGGCAAACGGCCGGGTGGCGGCGCTGGCCATCTATAATTACCTGGAAGGCAAACCATTTGCCGCGTCTGCGGTTGAGGAGCAGGAAGCACTGCCCGTGCTGGCTGACGATGTGGGGGAAAACGTGAAAAAGATTGCCCGCAAGGAGATACCGCTGCTTACACCAGAGGAGCGTTCTGATAACTTTACGCCGGTGGAGAAAGGTTACACCATGGCCATGGCCGTCTGGGAAAGCCGTCGCTGTCTTGGTTGCGGCGCCGGTGCGGAACGGATTGTGGAGAAGTGTGCCGACTGCCTGACCTGCCTGCGCACCTGTCCCTATAATGTCCCTGTGGTAAGCGAAATGGGCGACCTGATGATCCGGGATCACCAGTGCCAGGCCTGTGGCCTCTGCTTAACCGTTTGTCCGAACTTAGCGATTGATTTCCGTACCCCCTACATCACGGAAGCAGAGGAGCAGCTCGAGGCTGTTGCCGCTGAACTTAAGGCTTCCCGTAACGGAAAGCCCACTGTGCTGGTCCTCTCCTGTGCCCTTGGTGCCTATGCGCTCCCCGAGTTTCGTGAGGAGTTTATGAAAAACAAGCCCGCCAATGTGGGAGTGGTACGTTTTCCCTGTATCTCCAAGATTGACACCACCCATATGCTCAAAGCATTCGAGCTCGGAGCAGACAGCGTGATTGTGGCCGGCTGTGCCGCTGATGAAAATGATGACTGCCCCTTCCAGAAAACGATGTACTGGGCCGGGCAGCGTGTGAGCCGCGTTAAATCCCTGCTGCAGGAATTAGGCGAGGCAGGGGAAAGGGTGGCCCTCGTAAACTATACAGCGGATCAAGTGGCAACATTTAAGGATGCTGTTGGCGAAACCCTGGCCCAAGTGGAAGAGTTGGGGCAGCGCTAAAACGGAAGGCCATTGCAAAAAGATAATAAATAAGCACAGCAGTTACAATAATAATAGCCGGGAAGGTAGATCTATCTTTCCGGCTATTATACATCTGTAAGGATTAAGGAGTTAGGAGTCAGTAGTCATAATAAGCGAAGGCAAAAAATAGGAAAAGGACACATCTTACTGTTGCAGGCTTTAATCCGGGGCGAAAAATCCAACTGCTCGTGAAAGGGGCTCTAAGATGGCAGGAGCAGATTTGAATATATTGATTGCATTCTCCGCCGGGTTGTTGTCTTTTTTTTCACCCTGTGTGCTGCCCCTGCTGCCTGCGTACCTGGGAGCGCTGGGGGCGCTGGCCTTTCCCGGCGCTGGGGAGGCAAAAGATAAAGGCCCCGGCCGGAACCGGGTAATGCTTCTTGCCCTGGCCTTTATCGGTGGTTTTGCCGTTATTTTTATCTCCATGGGCCTGGCGGTGGGCTTGCTCGGGCAGGCGCTACTGACGCACCGGGAACTGATCTACCGCGTCGGGGGGATTATTGTTATCATCTTTGGTCTTGTCCAACTGGGTATTTTACGCTTTTCCGTCCTGGAGCGGAGTTGGCACCTGCGAGCCCGTGCTCCGGCAGTGGGCGGCTTCTTCAGTGCTTTTATCATGGGAGCTGTGTTTTCCGCAGGATGGAGCCCCTGTGTTGGTCCTGTGTTGGGGGGCATCCTTTTGCTGGCCATGGCAACGGCCAGCCCCCTGCAGGCCGCCCTTTATTTGATTGCGTATACGGTGGGGCTGGCTATCCCTTTCTTGCTCGTAGCTTATTTTGTGGAAGCATTCATGGCCAAACGGAAAAGCATAAATCGTTATTTGCCCCTATTGTCCCGCCTGAGTGGGGTATTACTGCTGGTACTTGGTATCCTGCTGGTAAGCGGCCTGTTTCTGCGGTTGACGGCAATGTTAACATTCTGAAGCGAATTCGTTTCAACAAGTCTTAATATAATGATAAAAGGGAGGGCGTCAATTTGAAGGAAAAAACAGATTATCTGTCCCGGGCAAAGCTTCGCCCAATCTTACTTGTCATGCTGCTCGTTGTTTTGCTGCTGATTGTTTCCGTCGGTGCAGGCGTGGCAGGCTGCGCCCCCGGCGGAGAAAACGGGGCGAATGACGATGCATTGGAGTCGGAACAGGAAGGCGCCGCTGATGAAGCGCCGCGCATTGGCGCACAGGCTCCCCGTTTTACCCTGATGGACCTTGGCGGTGAACCCCGCAGCCTGGAGGATTATTCGGGCCAAGCGGTGCTGATCAATTTCTGGACCACCTGGTGTCCGTATTGTGTGATTGAGATGCCCCTCATGCAGGAATTGCACGAGTCTGGGCAGGATGTAGTCATACTTGCCATCAATGTTCAGGAAAAAAAGGAAGACGTGGAAGCGTTTATCAGCGCGGAGGGTTATACCTTTCCCGTATTGCTGGATGAACGGGCTCAGGTAAATGGCCTTTATCAGGTGCGCGGCTTACCTACCACTTTTGCTATTGACGGAACAGGGGCGATTACGGCCATACGCGTCGGTGCTTTTGATGCTGCCGGCCTGGCAGCGCTGGTAGAGAGTACAGTTGATTAATGGAGCGCCGGCATTTATTACAAATCTTATCTGCAAATCGCGTTAAAAATATCAGCCTTATTAATTTTATCAGACAATATGGCTTTAGCACTGTTGATCAAATTGCTGACTCTTTCATTGTGCGTGGGTTTAGCGACAGGCCGTGGATATTTTTCAGTTCGGATAACCAGGTTCAATTTATGGAATTAACCAGGAGACTGACCCCTGAAGATCATAATTTTGCATCCCTTGAAGATTGGATGCTCCCTTTTATTTTAAAACGGGGTTGTCCCAAGTGGCAGCTCGAATGCCTTAAGTTGTATTATCCGGAAAATTCAACTTTTACAAAAATCAATAGCCATCGTGTTGTTAATATCGATGAAAATGAAGCAGAATTCATTTTTAAGCATTATGAATATCATGAATTTGCTGAGCTCGAGTACGTCCAAGAACGCCTGAAAAACGGGCCGGCACTGGGCATCTATTACCACGGAAAATTAGCTGCCTTCGTAATGACTCATGATGATGGTGCTATGGGTTTTTTAACCGTGTTGCCGGAGTATCGCAGAAAAGGCTTTGCCAAAGATCTTTTAGCGGAAATGACCTGGAAACTTAGAGCAAATGGTGAGTTACCTTTTGTTCAAATTGAAGAAGACAATTTTCAATCTATTAATTTGGTTCAGCAGTTTGGTTTTGTAATTGACCAAAAAATTCACTGGGTGGGGTTTTAATAAAGGCCCTTGTTTTGACGGTGAGACGGACTGGCGAATAGCAACCGGGGAACCGGATCTTTTCTTCAAACGTCTATAGGTTAAGCCGGTAATGCCGGTGTCATATTGAAAGGGGGGAGACGTTTCCACCGCC
>SKTJ01000324.1 GCA_007122565.1 Syntrophomonadaceae bacterium
AGTTTTTGTTTAGCTGAATACTGTTTTCTAGGCATTGAATATGCTCCTTTCCGGTTTTAAAATACTTCTCCGTTGGAGCCGCTTATCCTCTGCCAAAACGTTTCTCAATTCTTGGGTCCATTATATTTTGCCGGACATCTTGAACACGCCATGCGCTTTTAAGGTTGATTCTGCTAATAGTAACCTTCCTCGGTAAGCCGCAGCAAAGTCGGCCTCTGGGCCAGAACATTTTCTTTCGCACCTTCTGCCATTTCTGCGGCTTTGGCAAGGGCTGTCAAAGCCGCTTCTTTTTCATCTACCGTATTAAGCTTGCCATCTTCCACAATGAAGCGTCCGTCAATAATTACGGTTTCCACCTCATTGCCGCGGGCAGCATAGACAAGATTAGGAATAAGGTTACGAACCGGCTGACTTATGGTCGGCACCAGATTGGGGTTGGTCAAGTCAACCATAATGATATCGGCTTTTTTGCCTTTTTCCAGGGACCCCACTTCGTCACCCAGGCCAATTGCCCTGGCACCATCGATAGTCGCAAGACGTAAAACCTGCCAGGCCGGGAAAACCTTGGGATCCCTCACCCGGCATTTATTTAATATTGCCGTAAATTTCATTTCATTGAACATATTATTACAGTTATTACCCGGTGCCTGGTCCGAACCCAAAGCCCCTCTGTTGCTCATCTCAAGAAATTCGGCCATCGGCGGTACAATACCGTCGATAATACCAATACTCCCCGAACAGAGGACCATTGCCGCCTTACGCCGGGCCAACAGCTGTGTCTCTTCTTTGGTTGCCTCTGTTAAGTGGACTGCCAGCAGTCTTTCGTTTAAGCAGTTTAGATCCTCTAAATATTGAATGCTCCTTTTACCATACCTCTTTACCATCTGGTCAATCTCCCGGTCTCCCTGGGCCACATGCATATGAATCATGGAATCATATTTCTCTGCTAATTGCTGCACCTCCAGGAGCAATTCCCTGGAGAGCATGTCCGGACCCTGGGGGCCAAAAATACAGGTAATGCGGCCACCTTCTTGGCCATGCCATTCTTCGATTAGTTTAACACTCTCATTTAATTTGGCCTGTCCCACCGCCGGATCCAGGGGGTACAGCTCACCAACTTCTTGTTTGCTTACTTTTTCCGGCATTTCATTTATCTCATCAGCGACCCGGGCCCTCGTGCCAACCAGGAGATGGTTTTTTACTATCTCCCGCATATTAGCGTTGTAATCACAAAAAGTGGTCGTCCCCGCTTTTACTCCTTCAATAATATTGACCAGGGAGCCTGAAAGTACAGATTCCTTCGTCATGCCTGCCGCAAAGGGCCAAAGGCCTTTCTGCATCCAGTGGTCAACATCCTGAGCTAAACCCCGCATGATGGCAATGCCTGTATGAATATGAGCGTCAATAAACCCGGGTAAAACAGCCTTATTGGTTGCATCAATAAACCGGTGTGCTTTGTATTCCCTTTCTACCTCCGGCGCCTTGCCAACAACCACAATTTGATTTCCTTTAAACCCGATGGCCCCATTTTCCATCACACCGGTTCCCGGGCCAGTCATCGTCACTAGATAGCCCCGGGTTATTAAGACATCGAGCATAATTTAACACCCTCCTTTACACTGTACCATAACGCCTGCACGCAACAGCCAGCGCCGCTGCGGATTTCGGTATCTACCCCAACCTTATTGCCGTTGTATTTCTGGAATATATTGGGGCAAATAATCAACTCTACCCGGCCAGCATCCGGGTTTTTCACAATGTCTGTCCCGTTCCAGGGTGGCGCCCCCTGCTTCCGACGACATATTTGTCTTATGCATTCTATACTGTCCTCTAAACTCCTCCATTCGGGAATGTCTTAGAGGAAGTCCCTGCACGTAGTTGCCAAACTTGTTTGACATATTATCAGGGAAGATATATACTATGGTATATATCACTTATTTGGGGGTGAGTTCATGGACATTGCTAAAGTGTTTCAGAACGGACGCAGTCAGGCTGTCCGTTTACCAAAGGAATATCGGTTTGAAGAATCAGAAGTTTATATAAAAAAAATAGACGATATTGTTTTATTAATCCCTAAAAAAAGCACATCCTGGAAAGTGTTTGAATCAAGCGTAAATTATTTTACCGAGGATTTCATGCCGGAAAGAAAGCAACCGAAAACCCAAAAGCGAGAAGATATCAAATGAAATATATGCTTGATACTGATATGTGTATATATATTATTAAAAAAAAATCTCCCAAAATCATTGAATCGTTGAAAAAACTGAATCTTGGGGATGTTTTCCTGTCTGTAATTACCCTTGCCGAACTTGAGTACGGAGTTGAAAAAAGTGGACACCGCGAAAAAAATAAAATTGCGTTGATAGGCTTTCTTTCTCCCTTTGATGTTTTGCCTTTTTCTCATAAAGCTGCAGTAGCGTATGGCAAAATACGGACTGCTCTCGAAAAAAAAGGGCACATTATCGGCCCATACGATTTATTAATAGCAGCACATGCCCTTTCTGAGGGTATGATACTGGTTACAAACAACGTCAGGGAATTTGCAAGAATACCGAACCTAAAAGTTGAAAACTGGTCTGAATAGGCTGCGTTAAGATTTACTTTCCTCCTCATCCATTTCATACTCCAGGATATCTCCCGGCTGACATAACCTCCTTTCTCCTTTCCTGTTTATAGTTAACCTGTTTATACCAGCACAATAGTTGGATGCTTGCTTTCTGAA
>SKTJ01000075.1 GCA_007122565.1 Syntrophomonadaceae bacterium
AAGGAATGCCTTGTAAAGGGTATCGTGGTGGAAACTTGAACAAATTAAGACAAAATATCCATGCTTATACTGCACAGTCTTTTATAACCGTTTTAACAAAATCCCTACCCAGGTGGACAGCCCGCACCTTGCTTCCCATGACCAAGCCTAAGACCTCGTATTCCACATTCGCTAACACTGTAGTTGTGTATAACATTGATAAACCTCCCTTTAATTAATTTTAACATAGGATCTAAAAATCTTTGCGCTTCCAGTAATATACCCCCGTTTCCAACAACATGTACCCGAGCCCCAGTAAAACAAGCATGACAAACCAGGGGAAAACTCCCTGCAGCCAGTAGGGGATGGCTTTCATCTGGTAATAAATGGAGTAGTGGGCCGTGGCCCGGAAGAAACCAGGAACGGAAAGCAGCGCCCAAAAGAGCCCCGCCACGACCCCGGCCTTTACAGGATCGGGGATGAGCGTGGAGATCAGCGCCGTCCCCAAATAAATCACCGCTCCCCCCGCAAACACAACAAATGTGGAAGCAATAAAAGGCCCCACCTGCAGGGCATAACCTTGCATGGACGAAACCAGAATTAATATAAAAGTGGAAACATAGATTGCTATACCCAGCAGGAAAATCCCTGCAACTACCTTTGTTGTATATACCTGCCGGCGGCTCACGGGCTTGCTCAGCAAAAATGGTGCCGTCCCGTAGGCCGATTCCCCGGCCAAAGCACCCATCCCCAGCACAACTGCTGTCAGGGAGGCAAGCTGGGTTAAGTTTTTTGCCGTCCACTGACTCCAGGCATAGTTGTTGTAGTTCGACAAAATAAATGACAATTCACCGGGGTCAACAAAATGTGATAGATCGAGCCGCCCCAGCTCTGTCGTAAACTCAAACAAGAGGGGGATGGCAACAGCAATTACTCCTAAAACAAATAAAGCGATCCAGAACTTAATGCGATTTTCCACCAGCTCTTTAACAAATAAGGCATGATTAATCACGCTTCAATCCCTCCCCGGTATAGCGTAAAAATATGTCTTCCAGGTCGGCACTGATCACATCCAGGGCATAATGGGGAAAAGCAGCACAGGACTGCCAGATCTCTTCCAATCCGTCTGAAACGATGATCCGGTAGGCCATCCCCTCCTGCTTAACCTCCACAATGCCGGGATGTTTAAACAGCTCCGGCGGGGGCTCTTTTTGGAAGACGACCCGTATTTCCTTTTCCCTCTCCCGCAGTTCATCCAGGGAGCAGGTATGCACGAGCCTGCCCCGGTGCATCAATCCCACCTGATCCGCCACCCGCTCCACGTCCTCAAGCTGGTGAGAAGCGAGTATCACCGTTTTTCCTTCCGCCACTATTTCCTGTAATACAGCATTAAAGAAAAGGCGCCGTTTCACCGGGTCAAACCCGCTGGTTGGTTCGTCTAAAAGGAGCAATGCGGGCCCCGGTGCCAGAGACAGGATCAGGGCCAACTGGTTTTTCTGACCCTGGGAAAGCTGATGCAACTTTGTATCAGCAGGAAGCCCGAAAACATCCAGATAACGCTCCACAATTCCGTCATCCCAAATCTGATAAAAGCCGCGGCAGAACTTTACCGCCTGTCTCACGGTCATATAGCCGTAAATACGGGGCTCTGCCCCAAGATAGCCCACCTTTTGGCGTATTTCCATTTCCCGGGATTCAATATCCATCCCCAGGCAGAATGCACTGCCTGATGTGGGGCGAACCAGGCCAATGAGCATCTTAAGCACAGTACTTTTTCCCGCACCGTTAAGTCCGAGCAGGGCAAAAACACTGCCTGAGGGCACCTCCAGGTTTAAGTCCGCAACAGCGCTCACTTTTCCATAATCCTTATGCAAGGCCCGCGTCTGAACCGCTAAATTGTTCATCTTCAATCTTCTCCTTCCCCTCTTTGCAACCGCACTTCCCATGCCTGAAGCCGCTGCTCCCAGAGCTCACTCAGCTCTTTTGCTGTAAGCCGCAAATTAAATGCCTCCACCAGCACCTTATCGATTAAACCCTGCACCTGGATCCGCCGTTCTTCCGCACCCAGCAGAGGTTCTGCAGCACGCACAAAGGTGCCCCGCCCTTGCTCAGAACTGAGCAGGCCGTCCCGTTCAAGTTCACTGTAGGCCCGGGCAATGGTGTTAGGATTAACGGTAAGCTGTATTGCCAACTCCCGCACGGGCGGCAACCGGTCACCCGGTTTAAGCACCCCGCCTGCCACAGCCGTTTTAACCTGTTCTTTTAACTGCAGGTACAACGGCACACCGCTACGATGATTAAGATGAAACCAACTACTCACCATAAGCAAACCTCATCCCTCGAACAACTGATATTGTATCAATGTATTAATACAATTGTACTACAACCCCCCCACCATAGTCAAGTTAAAAACGAAAAAAATTTCGGGTAGTATAATACTCTGTAAACAAATAAAAATGTTATAATACCGGTAAAGGATATTTTTCGGTAGCTTTCCCGCGGAGGAAACATGACAAATAATTATATTTTCCGGGAAATAACTGCACGAAGCGCCCTTAATAAACTTAAACGAAAGATCCCTTACGGCTGGGATCTAAATATTTACCGCGGTTGCCGGCATAACTGCCGTTACTGCTATGCCCTCTATTCGCACCGTTACCTGGATACTCAGGATTTTGCCGGCGAAATATTTGTTAAAACCAATATTGTGGAAAGACTGGAGCAGGAGCTTTCCTCCGAAACATGGCAGCGCGAGGTGATTAACATTGGCGGTGTTACGGATAGTTACCAACCGGCGGAGGAGCAATACCAGCTAATGCCGCATATTTTGAAACTACTGATCAAGTATAAAACGCCTGCGATTATCTCCACCAAATCCACCCTGGTGCTGCGGGATTATGATCTGATTGATCAACTGTCCCGCCTCACCTATATCAACATTGCCGCCAGCATCATCACCCTGGACGAGACGATTGCATCCAGTTTGGAACCCGGTTCCGCCCCACCGCAGCAGCGTTTTAATATGCTCAGGGAATTCCGCAAAACAAATGCGAGCATCGGTCTGCATGTAATGCCGATCGTTCCTTTATTGACGGATAGCCGGGACAATCTGAACAGACTCTTTGCAGAAGCGCAGCAGTGTGGCGTTGACTACGTGCTGCCGGGGACACTCTACCTGCGCGGCCAAACCCGTACGGCTTTCCTGGCATTTTTGCAGCAGGCATACCCTGAGTTAACCGAACGTTACCGAACCCTCTACAAAACTGGAGGTGCAGGAAAGGCTTATAAAAATGCCCTTTATGAGATGTTGAACCCCTTGCGCCAGTCATACGGCCTTTCCAGCAGCTACATGAAACCAATGGGGGAAAAGATGAAGCAATAAATACAAGAAACAAGAGGCATGAAGCAAGAAGCAGGAAAGGCAAAAACACAAACCGAAAATCGTAGGGGCGGGTCTTAAGTGCCTGCCCGCAGGTTGATACCTAATGAACGGCACAGAGGTGGTTTTGGTAGGGGCGGACGACCCTGTCCGCTCGCGGAAGGATAACACTATACCGTGGAGCTAGATGAATGAGCACACCACCGTTCCAGTGACTCCGAATGCATGAAATCGCAACATATGCAGCATGTTCGCGGACGGCTGTGGGCAGCCGCCCCTACGGAATTCTGAAAGACTTGCACCTATTAAACTAATCACTACCTGCTACCCAACTGTTTTCTTTATTTTCGGAGACGGCTGTGCCAGTCCTTGCGGCGCCGTCACCATCGGACAATGGAAATGACTGGCATGTTCGGCTTTTTAGGTTTTATCTTTTCCTATGCAACTGTCCAACTTTTCCAACTTGTTTCATTTTCGACTATTATTTAAGGGGAGAGAAAAATATGCCTTACAGAATCGTGGAACGGATTTTCTCCGATTGTGATACTTGTCCGTCTTTTCTTTTAGCGAATATCCACGGGAGTACCAGTGTTGAGCATAATTTAAATAAGATGGAGGAGATTGTTCAGATCGCCCATGAGAAAGAGGTAAACGTGGTGATCTTTCCCGAACTTGCTGTTACAGGCTACGTTTGGAATGCGCAGGATTCTGCTAATGTATTTGAATTACTGCATGAAGGAGAAAATAACCGAATCAGTCCACGCTTAAAAAATATCAGAGACAGTCTCACTGAGGGTAGGGGGGGGCTGGAATATATCTTTTACGGTAATACCCGCCTCAAAGGCGGCAACTTCTACAATTCCACCTTTATCTTAAATCCGGGGATGGATTGCTGTGATGAACAATATGTCTACGACAAGGTCTTTCTTCCGCCTAACGAGAAGCGTTTCTTCACTCAGGGTGCCGACAACAGACTAAGCATTGATACGAAGTGGGGGCGTTTCGGATTTCTGGTTTGTTATGACCTCTGTTTCGTGGAACTGGCACGCCTTTATGCTTTTGTTGATGAAGTGGATGCCATTATTACCATGGCAGCGTGGCATTCGGAGGCAGTGCGGGATTATCCCCATATGAATATACGTACCGACCATTATTATGGCTTTATCTGGGACCTGATGAATGCATCGAAAGCCGCTTACAACCAGATTTGGAGCCTGGGTGTCAACTGGGTGGGAACTCATGAAAAAAGCATGGAGTATTTTTGGGGAGGCAGCGGGATTTGGGCCCCATCGGGCATGAAGCTGCTGGGAGGCTCTAACTTAAAAGAAGAACTGCTAATTATCAGAAATGTGGATATAAAGCAGCAGAGGGCCGCGGAGCAGGACGATTTTAATTATCGCATCGAATTTGAAAGTTTCTACCGCCACATAGAGCACCCTGCTAAATCAACTCGTTTTCTTCCCTGAGTTTGCCCTTCTATTATAAAGGGAAAAACAGGGGTATAAATGACAATGCGATAAAAGCAATAATAACCTGCAGGGGGACGCCAATCCGTATAAAATCAAAAAATGAATACTTTCCTGCCGCCATTACCATAGCATTTGGAGGCGTGGCCACAGGGGTTGCAAAAGCCATACTGGCTGAAAATGCAACGGCCATGACCATGGGTATAGGACTGACGCCCATCTGCTGCGCTGATAAAATAGCTACGGGATACATTAATACGGCTGTGGCAGTGTTGCTGATAAATTGGCTGGAAATAGAAGTTATAACATAAAGTCCTGCCATTACTGCGATGGGGCCAATCGTTCCCAATAGGGAGATTAACCTTTCAGAAATAAACGCCACACCACCTGTTTTTTCCAGGGCTGTAGCCATTGGCAGCATCGCCGCAATTAGAATCACAGTCTGCCAGTTTACGGAACGATACGCCTGTTCAGTGTTTCTCACACAACGGGTTAAAAGCATGAGTAATGCTGCAATAACTGTGATTACTACAACAGGAAGCCATTCCAAGACCATCACAAAAAGCGTCCATAAAACGATTAGAGCGGCAACGGTGGAACGGAAATTATTTTCATGGTGAGTGACAGGTTGTGCGGCGTGCCTAAGTACAACCAAGTCACTTTTTTCTTTGGCCAGCAGATCAATATCCTTCCATTTTCCATGGACAAGTAAAGCGTCGCCATAGCTAATCTGCTCCCCAGCAGTGGGACGTCTCGCTTTCTGATATTGATGTTTGAGGGCTAATACTGTCAAGCCATACTTGTCTCTGAAGTGAACATCGGGAATTGAATAATTATTTAAGCGGGAAAAGGGTGTCAGGATAACCTCTGCCATATTTGAATTTTTCGGATGGAAACGTTCTTTGGCAGCAGGTTCAATTTTTTGGATGCCCGTTTCTGCAATGAACTTGTTTAATGATTCCTTGTCAGCATGGACAATTAATATATCCCCTGCCTGGATCCGGCAATTTGGTCCGGCTGTAAATTGGCGCGAAACAGCGTTCAAAGGAAATCTGAATCGCCCTTCCTCTTCCTTTCTCACAAACTCCAATACAGTAAGATCATATACAGAAGGCCATTGCAACTCTTTTAGTGTTTTTCCGATCATCTTGTTCCCTGCGGAAACCTGCACGTAATGCAGGTATGGGGTTACCTCATACTGTTCCAACAGATCCGCGGTATTAAATACGACTGGGGTGCCAGGTTCTTTTTCCGGCGGCTTGTCCAGCCACCGCCTCCCGAAAAACCAGAGATAGGCCGTTCCTGCCACAAGAATTATAAGCCCGATGGGGGTAAAAGAAAAAAAGGAAAGCCCCCCATAGCCATAATCAAGCAAATTTTGCCTGGCGAGTAAATTAGGAGCTGTCCCGATTAAAGATAGTGTGCCGCCCATACTGCTGGCAAAAGCCAGGGGCATGAGCAATTTGCCGGGATGAAGTTGCATCCGGCGGCTGAGAATGACAACAACGGGCAGAAGGATAGCTACCGTACCTGTATTGCTTAACAAAGCGCTTAATACAGCGACTAAAACAATCATGAAGATTGTCAGTCTGAATTCGCTGTTGCCGGACCAGCGTATCAGTTTATTGCCTGCTTTCTGTGCAAGGCCGGTCTGGAATACCCCCTCCCCCACAATAAAGAGGGCGGCGATCATAATCACTACACTATTTGAAAAACCGGAAAATGTTTCCTCTACAGTTAAAAGTCCGGTCAACTTTAGCACCAACAGTGAAGATATGGCGACCAAATCGGGGCGAAATCCGGGGATTAAAAAGAATATCATTGTCCCTGCAAGAATAAGAAAAACCATTTGCATATCCGCTGTCATTTGCCAATTTCCTTCTACTGTATATTTAACGTTCCCCCCAATATTATAACTTAATTTTCTTTTTTATACATTCCCTATTTACCACTGCTCCCGGGTAGCGATAATAAAGGTAGGGTGGTTTTCCAAAGATTATCACGATTTGAGGAGCGTTGAAGGAAATGAATGTTCGATACCGGTTCGCTTTTATCATTATATTATTGATTGTAGCGGGATTTGAGGGGGACGGAAAGGTTGAGGCAGGAAGACGGTTTGAGGATGCACCCCTGTTGACTGCAGCCACGCGGGGTTCTGTGGAACAAGTGCAAATTCTGCTGGATAACGGTGCTCAAATCAACGTTAGGAATCGTTTTGGCCGGACTCCCATCGAAGTTGCTGTTACACGGGAACACATGGATACGGTCCAGCTTCTATTGGAATGGGGTGCCCATGTCAACGTCCAAAATAAGTTCGGCAAAACACCCCTGGAAATAGCCGTAAACAACGGAAATCTGGAGCTCGTTCAGTTGCTAATTGATAGCGGGGCAGCTGTCAACGTTAAAAACAAGTTTGGCCGAAGCCCCCTTTATTATGCGGTCCGTAAGGACTTTACGGAAATCATGACATTGCTCATCGAAAACGGGGCAACTGTTGAGCGGTAATCGCGGGCAAACTAACTTCCATACCCTATAGGCATGATCATGACGGGCGCTCCTTCTGTCCCCAAAAGTTCCTTCACTGCGTCATCATCAAAAGCGCCCACAGCCACGGTAGCCATACTTAAAGCTTCTGCTTGCAGGTAAATATTTTGGGATTTATAACCTACATCCATATAGACGTATCGAATACCCCTCTCTCCATACCGTTTGGTAGTTTTTTTCATATGAGCTACCATTACGATAGAGGCCGGCGCCTCTGTAACCACCTGTTGCCTTAAGGCAGCCCGGGCCAGTTCCGTCCTTACATCTCCCAGTTCTTTCGTTTCAAGGGAGTGTGTCTGGTAGTCATAATGATAAATACCGGCGTCAATGCCCTCTACATCTCCCACCACCAGGTACAGCTCCAGGGGATAGGTGCCCCCGGCAGAGGGTGCCGTGCGTGATGCACCGGTAACACCATCCACACTCAATCCCCCCGCCGCCCAGAGCAGTTGCCCTACATCCATAACTTTCAAGCTCTCTTCCTTAAAACTCCTGCGGGAGATGCGAGTATATAGCGCCTCTTCAACAGAAACATTTCCCTGCAGTTCAGGTTGAGGCAGGGGGATCTTCACGAAGCTACCTGCTTCTTCTTCCACCACCGCATTATCACCTGGCATTTCTTCCGTACAACCAACAACACTTGCCCACAAAAGAGTGGAGATCAAAACAAAAAACAGCAGTGGTTTCACTAATATCACCTCAACTATTCCTGCTTTTCTTTTTTCTTCGGTTCAAATACAAATTCAATTTTTCCGCTTGCAATTTTAAGTGCTGCTTCGAATTTCTTGCCTTTTTTACTGGTGAACCCTTTGATTATTTTGGTTTGTCCCTGTTCCAGCAAGTCCACGGCCTGTTTTTTGCTAAGTTTTTTGCCGGCTATTTTCCCGATGAAAAATTTGCAGCCTGACTTTTTCCAGGCGCTGCAGCCAAAACCTTTTTTGTTTTCAATTACCGCCTCTTTGCAAACGGGGCACTGGCCTACTGCCTGCATATTCCCCGGGGCCATGGCTTTGCTTTTGCTTTTCCCCGCAAGCCTGACTATTTCACTTGTGTAGCTTTTGATTTCGTTAATATACTGTTCCGGCTTCATTTTTCCTTTTTCAATATCGTAGAGCTTTTTTTCCCATGTACCGGTAAGTTCGGGGCTTTTCAGCGTCTCCGGCATCATTTCCAACAAGGCCATACCTTTTGCCGTTGGAATCAGGGCTTTACCTTTGCGCTCAACGTAGCCCACATTGAGTAAACGTTCAATAATAGAGGCCCTGGTAGCCGGTGTTCCGAGCCCGTTTTCCTTCATGCGTTCCCGTAATTCCTCATCTTCAACGAGCTTTCCCGCATTCTCCATGGCTGAGAGGATGCTGGCATCTGTGTATCTTGCCGGCGGTTTTGTCTGCTTTTGCTGCAGTTTTACATCCTGCACTGTTACAAGATCCCCTTTTTTCAGATCCGGTAAGGACTGCTGTTCCTGTTCCTGGCCCGATTCCTGCTCCTGTTCCTGACCGGGTTTTTGCGTTTTGGCACCGCCTGGCGGTGTTTCCGCAGCATAGAGTTCTTTCCAGCCCTGCTGCTTCACGACCTTCCCCTTACTGATGAAGGGTTCCTGTTCTATCTCAGCAGTAATTGTCGTTACCTTAAAGAGATGGTCGGGATAAAATCCACATAAAAACCGCTTTACAACAAGGTCAAACACTTTTGCTTCGTCTCCGGCCAGCTTCCCGGGCTCACCGGTGGGAATAATGGCATGATGGTCTGTTATTCTTTTGTCATTGATGTTTCTGCTCTGCAAGGTCCAGCCTGTTTGTTTGATCCGGTCGGTATATTCTGCATAACCCCGGAGCTGTGAAACGATTTCCAGGGTATTAATATCTTTGCTTAAATAGCGGCTGTTTGTGCGGGGGTAAGTGATCAATTTTTTTTCATATAGCCTTTGCGCCAGGTCAAGCACCCGCTGTGCCGCATAACCAAATTTTTTGTTGCCGTCCCGCTGCAGTTCGGTGAGATCATAAAGTAAGGGAGGGCGTTCTTTTTTATCTTCCTGCTTAACTTCCTGCACGATCCCTGTTTTGCCGTCAACCTTCTTTTGCACTGCTTCAGCACTGTCTTTGTTGAAGGTCCTGCCATCGCCGTCGCCCTTCCATTTCCCCCAGAACTCTTCCGCATATTCGGCCCGCACTTCCCAGTAATCCCTTGGCTCGAAGTTTTGAATATCTTTCTCCCGGGAGACCAGCAAGGCCAGTGTGGGGGTCTGGACCCGGCCCACACTGAGGATCGTCCCGTGTTGTACCGTAAATGCCCGGGTGGCATTGAGGCCAACCAGCCAATCCGCTTCACTGCGGCAGCGTGCAGCATCATAGAGTTTATCAAAGGAGCTCCCCGGCTTTAACTTAGCAAAACCCTGACGAATCGCTGCATCGGTAAGGGAACTGATCCATAAACGTTGCACCGGCTTTTTGCAACCTGTGAGGGAGTAAATATAGCGGAAGATCAGTTCTCCTTCCCGGCCTGCATCAGTGGCGCAAATAATTTCGTCTACTTCTGACGCGGTCATCAGTTTTTTTACGATCTCGTACTGATCCTGAGTTTGCTGCACAGGCTTTAACAGCATCTTTTCCGGAACAATGGGCAGGTCTTCCATCTTCCATTTTTTAAACGACGGGTCATACTCTTCCGGCATTTTCAGTGTTGCCAGATGACCAACAGCCCAAGTGACGATATGCCTGTCCCCTTCCAGGTAGCCGTTCTTTTTTTTGCGGCAACCGAGGACTGTAGCGATATTCCGGGACACTGAAGGTTTTTCGGCAATAACAAGGGTTTTCATTTCTTTTAGCCTCCCGCATCTGGCAACTTATTAGATAATTTTGTTTTCCCGCAGCGCCTGTATCTGTGAATCATTGTAACCGAGGGATTGTAAAAGCTCGGCTGTATGCCGCCCCAGCTCAGGGTATGCCGTTCCTTCAAAACGGGGAGATGAAGATAATAAAACGGGAGACCTGGCCATGCGATAAGTGCCCAATCCCGGCACAGGAACATCAATAAGCATCTTTCTTGA
>SKTJ01000167.1 GCA_007122565.1 Syntrophomonadaceae bacterium
CGAAATATGATTTTTTTTCTAAGAAATGTTTCGATTTTATTGAACACATTTGTGAAAAACAATATCCGGTTATCATTGAAGATGAATTTTCCAATACCCTTGAACTAATCAAGCGAATTAATAGCAGAACCGCCAGCATTATTCCACATTTTGGCGCTTTAAACGGCGGTTATGGCCGTTTAAAGAAAGCGGATCTCTTCGAGGGTCAAACGGTTTACGTGGATACGGCTCTTGCCAGTGCTTCTGAAATTGAGGATTTTGCTGCAGACTACGGCACGGATCGAATTCTTTTTGGCAGTGACTATCCTTTTGGGGTGCCATCCCATGAGCGCTCCAAAATCGATCGTCTATTTACCGGTACCAACCGGGCTAAAATACTGGCTGAAAACTTACTTTCACTCCTTGAAAAATAATGAACACGTTTAAATTACCGGTGACCAATGGGAATAATCATTAAAGGTTCATAAGTTGTGCTTAGAATGGCTGTAACGTTTTTATCATCAAAAGCACCAACGGCAACGCTGTCCAGCCCCAGGGCGACAGCCTGAAGGTGAATATTTTGGGTAATGTGACCGATTTCCATGTGTACATATCGATGACCGCGCTCTCCATATCGGTTTGTTGTCCTTTTGTACTCAACGGTTAATACAATGCTCACCGGTGCTTGTGCTACAAAGCCCTGTCCTAAAGCAGCCTGGGAAAGGGCATCTCTTTTATCTCCTTTTACTACAGGTAACAGCGCGTGGTTTTTAGGATCAAAATGGTAGATTCCGGCAGGAATCTCTTCATCTTCACCTGGCTCACCGGTAACTACAAACACTTCTACAGGGTAAGTTGCACCGGCTGAAGGAGCTGCTCTTGTTGCGCCGGTGGTTCCATCAACGCCTGTGCCCTGGGCGGACCAAAGAATTTGTGATATTTCTTCTGTTGTTATAGCCCGGCTTGAGTATTGCCTTACGGACTTGCGCCTGGAAATTGCTTCTTCAACACTTGCTGTACCTTCATGGGTGGGCTTGGGTAATGTTATGGCTTTTTCAAAATCCTTGGTGTTTGAATAGCTTATCGGTTCAGGTGAACAAGAAAGATAGAGAACATTGACTAACAAACAAATCCATGTAATACAGATTAGTTTCATCTTCCAGTCCCCTTTTATGAATTTTCCTTTACTATTATATTCTTGTTTACAAAGGCCAATCCTTCAGAAATACCCCATTTTAAACCCCGTTTTATTTTATGTTTCAGAACCGAGTCCATACCGGGAAGCGGATACTCCAGTTCGTGCGATAAAGGAAATTAAAAACGCCATGTTCATAATTAGGCTGGCAAAAAAAGGATTCGGCAAAGTAAATGAAGAATATAGTTTTTAGCGGGTTTATGCTCTAGTTAGTACGCTTTTTTGAGGAGATGCTTTATAGATGCGATTGAAGTGGTTTTTTATAGCAGCTGTTCTTTTCTTAATCATAGCCGTTGGAACAGTTATAGCTGTTGTAAGCAGACGGGGATTACCCGTCATGGAAGGAACAACGACCGCGCCTGTTAGTGAAAACGTTTATGTATATCGTGACAACCATGGTATCCCCTATATAAAAGCTGAAAACATGGACGATTTGTTTTTCGCCCAAGGCTATACCCAGGCTCAAGATCGGCTTTGGCAAATGGATTTTAGTCGCCGTGCCGCAGCTGGAAGACTGTCCGAGATATTTGGTGAAAATTTTATTGAAACAGATTACTTTCTGAGAACCCTTTTAATGAGATACACCGCTGAAAAGGCTGTTGTGAAAATGCACCCTGACACAAAAAGATCCCTGGAATCTTTCTCTGCTGGTGTTAATTATTATATTGAAAAGAACCGGGATAACCTGTCATTTGAGTTCTTGATTCTGGGCTATACGCCCGAGCCCTGGGTGGTTGCTGATTCCTTAAGCATCGGTAAATTAATGGCATGGGACCTGGGTGGAAATATGGAAACTGAATTGTTTTTGGCTGCTGCATTAAGGTTGCTGCCGGAAGAAAAGGCCTTAGAGCTCTTCCCTACGTATCCAAAAGATGGCCCCATCATACTGTCAAAGCAAAAAGTAGATGAACCGATCTCACATCATAATGGGAATACCAGCTTAAACACGGATACACTTTTAACAATAGTTAATCTTATTTCAGATACAAGAACAGGCCGCCCGTACCAGGAAATAGGGAGTAATAACTGGGTGATAAGCGGAGAAATGACCGCTTCCGGTAAGCCCCTATTGGCTAATGATATGCACCTGGGAATGGGAATACCTTCCCTTTGGTATCAAACCCGGCTGGAAGTACCGGATATGCTTACATTAAGCGGTGTCATTTTTCCGGGTATTCCCGGAGTCATTGTAGGAACCAATGGGCATATTGCTTGGGGTGTCACTAATGTTGGTCCGGATGTCCAGGACCTATTCATCGAGCGCCCTCACCCTGAAAACAGTGAACGTTTTGAATTTGACGGTGAATGGCAAAAAGCAAAAATTTTAAGAGAAGAGATTTTTGTTAAAGGCCGGGTTGAACCTGTCTTAAGAAATATTAAGATCACACACAACGGCCCAATAATTTCCGGTTTAGATAATCCCCATGATGATGTTTTAAGTCTGCGTTGGACTGCTCATGATTACACGGAGGAGATTGATGCCATTTTACGTTTTGCGCATGCAAAAGACTGGGA
>SKTJ01000199.1 GCA_007122565.1 Syntrophomonadaceae bacterium
ATGCCGCTTGTACGCCAGCGGAAATGGAGGGAACTGGTGGCATTTGGACTGCTCCTTTCTCTGGCAGCATACCTCATGTACGGGCAGGTACTGGATTCTTTCGTCCCCAACCCTGCGGATTTTATCAGGTTTCTGACACAGCCGTTCTCAGGCAGCTAACTTGATTTAGGGCAAACCGTTATGCCGTATCCGTGCTGGCTGGAGGATATGTCTTCAAACTATTCATTTGTTTGATTTTTTTTGCTTACGTATAAACGACCTTGTGTATCCAGTAATGCAGCAAATACCTCTTTTTCACTCCTGATCCCCAGATTTTGCAGCTGTTCAAGGAGCCAATTTTTACTTAATTGGTTTTCCCGTAAATTATCTTCGATAATATTACCGTCTTCGATGAGGACAGACGGCATTCCTTCGTATGGGGTTGGTAATTGCAAGTCCTGTGGCGTTACGGGACGGGCCTGGGATTTCGGGATCACACTAACCCGGCCGTTTGACTCAAGTATTGCAAATTCCACATCGGCTAGGTTCGGTATATTATTTTTTCTGATTTCCGTTAACAAATCATCCAAGTTAAAGCGCGTGGAACGCATTGTGTCTTCGAGAATTTGGCCATTTTGAACTAGAACAATTGGTTCATCCTGGACGACCCGACGAAATTTGGCATTCTTCAAGGACAAGTATGCAATTAAAATATTAAGAACGCCAAGCGTTCCAATGCTTACGAATGGACCAATTACGTCATCTGTAGAGCTTGCCAGGGGGGCTGCGGCAATGCTTCCAATAGTGATTACCACTATAAAGTCAAATACATTGAGACTGCCAATTTCCCGTTGCCCCATTAACTTTGTAACAAAATGAAGCCATAAATAAATCACGACTGCACGTATGATCCACTGCAATACACTTAAATTCGCCTGGCTCTCCCAAAACGGCAATTTTTAGTCTCCTTTTTTTAAGGTATCCTTAGTTTTGCTTGGTACCCAAGGATAAAAAGGTTACCATGTTATTATCCTCCTTGAATCTATTTATTATCGCCTTCTATTAAAAAAGCTTCGGGAAAATACACCCGAAGCTTTAAATAACTTAATACCGATTTCCCTTTTTACCTTAGCGGTACGTTAATAATCTGGCCTACAAAGATGATATTGGGGTCAACAATTTGTGGGTTTGCTGCAATGATTGCATCTACGCTGACGCCAGTGCGCATCGCGATAGAGATTAAGGTTTCCGTTACTGAAACATAAATCTGTACGTGCTTGGGGGTGGGTCCGGTAACTGTTTGCGGGGTTTAATCAATTTTAAAATCCCCCCAAGCACCTAAGTCCAAATCAAATTTGCCAGAGAGGTTTCAAAAACGGAAGCATTGGAAAACCTGGTGTATACTGTAGAAAATTGCTGGTGGTCCTGGCTGATAATATGAAAAAAATGTTTCTTTGTTGTGTCACTGTTGTAGTTGTTGCTGTAACGCCCTAGGCGGAATCAGCCGGTTTGGTTATCCGAATACGGTTGTAACGTCTACCGGATAAAACAGCGCAAAAATCCGGTTTCTTTGGCGTAATGCTCATAGATTTGCGTGATTTCCAGGGTATCGTAACGGGTTGTGAGGCGGTCCCGGAGATGGAATGCTTCTCCAGAATCCAGTGTTTCTGCATAAATTAGCTATGAGACGAATGTCAGTAATCCCACTCTATCCCGGAAATTCGAAAAATAGTTGGAATGTTGGTTAGTTGGACAGTTGGATAGGAAAAGATAAAACCTGGAAAAGTCGAACATCCAGCCCATTTCATTGTCTGATGGTGCCAGCGCCAAGGGACTGGCATGGTGGTCTGTCCCAAGGTAGTTGCATCCTTTTAGGCTTTTAGCGCCCAACAACAGTAGCAAGGGCTCCTACAAACCGTCGTCGTATTTCTGCAAGACGCTGTAGAGTTTCTTCATCAGGCAGCGGGGAATGGGGGAAAGGATTAGAGAGGTACAAAGCCCGGTTGATTTCTACCTGAATCCATGGAAAACTACTTTCCCGTCCGTGTTTTATTGTAATAGCCCCCCCTTTAAAAGGCCTGTTTAAGCTTACCACCGGCATGGAATTATTATATTTAATATCTGCGAACCAATGCTGCAGAGATTCTTGCAGCGAGCGTATTAAGGAGGGTGGCGCCGTCAATGGTTCATCTCCCTCTTGTTCTCCCCGATCGTCTCCCCGATTGCCCAGGCAGATCAGGGGTCGCTGTTCCCCGGGGTTGTCGCTAATCACAGGAGCACGATCCAGCATAGTGTGGCAGTCAAGTCCCAACACAATCTCCCGGTTCTTTGCCGCGACTGACAAACGGCCATGATAAGGATAGTAATATCTGTATAACAGTGACTCCACGCAGGTAGTTGTTAAAATTTCCGGTTTTGACCAGACCGGTTTTGACTCCACGGTCAACGTCTTTACCACTCCGTCAGGATTTTTGGGGGGACGGTCAGCGGGGTCACGATTTACATCCACAACAGCCCGGGCCAACGGAAAGTGAACAAACTCCGGGACTTGAGATTTTAGATCATAAAGTTGCCGGGCCCAGGTGTCTCCGTCCCGCAGGATGGCAGCAATGTCAAGCCGACAAAATTCCTTTAGTTCCAGCGGGACAATAACTCCACCATGGGGAACAGATATCAATAGAGGCAGCATTGGTTCAGGCTTCACTTCCATCCTCCAACAGAAAAAGGGTCAACAGCAGTGCCCGCTGCAAAAGTTCGCCCCGGTGAATCCCTTCATGCGGCGTGTACATATTTTGGCTTGCCGGTCCAAAACCGCAGATTACAGGAATTTTTTCCGGTATTTCGCCGGCCGCCGAGGGCAGCAGGCCGGCTTCCACGCCAAAAGGAAGCTTCCACGCCTCACTAATTTTCTTTAACCGGGATATTATAGGAAGACAATTGTCAGAGCGGTTTAACGGCGGGCGCTCTTCCAACTTTTCCACATGAACCCGTATCTCATCCTGTTCACCTGCCTTAGAGGTAAACAGTTCCCGCAGCTGTGTCTCAGCCTCGTCAGCCAGTACAGCATCCAGGAAAGTTACATATATCGTTGCCCGTACCCGGTGCGGCAGCAGTATGCTGTACCGTTCCGAGTTAACTTCCTGAACGGCAACGCTAAGCCGTTCCTCCGGGCGGCTTAAAGCACCAATACTATCGGCCTGATGTAAAAACCAGCTTAAAACGTCGTCGGAAGCCACATGGGAACCGATTCGCTGAAAAGCTCCCTCCACAACGATACTGAACTTACGCGAACCCCGGCGCTGGTCCACCACTAACCCGCCGCGGAAACCGGGCATCATGACAATCACTCTGGCGGCTCGCTCTGCCGCCTGTTGCAACACTTGGCTGCTGTAGCGCATCCCCCGGCCCTCGTCAGTATAGATAAAAACACCGATGCGTGAAGCCTGTAGCCGGTTCACTGCTTTCAACGCTTTTAATGCCTGCAATAGGCAGGTAATCCCGGCGCGACTGGAGGCAATACCCTCACCATAAAGCCATTCCGGGTCCTGCCGGAAAGGAATGGGATAGCCACTACCCCCTTCCCGGGGCACGTCCAGGGAGGCTACCAGCAAAGTCCCCCCTTCCATACCAGCCCCGGTCTGCCAGGTCCAGGCGGAACGCTGGTTGGTAAAAGCACGCACCGGCATCAAGCCCAGCTCTTTCATCTGTCCTTCAAACCGTTTCACGGCAGCTCCCAGACCTACAGGATCCACGGTCCAACTGGGAAGATTGGTCCAGTTTTTCAGCTCATCCTCTAGCTTATCCCTGTTTTGGGTCAGGTATTTAAACGCAGCTACACGTCCGTCTTCCTCAATTCCACCGATTCCCTCTTCAGTAATAACGGGTCCAAAATAGCGGAGACTCGTAATTTCAATAAGGCGGTTTGCCAACTTGTTATAATCAAGTCCCACTTTCTCCGCAGCGAACACATATGAGCCACCAAGCCCGAGGCTGGCCATAGAGTTTATCTCCAGAATATAGGGATTACCCTGCCGGTCCACACGAAAATCAACCCGGGCACTGTCAAAGCATCCTAAGGCCTTAAAAGCATCAACAGCCAGGGACTGTAGCCGTTCCGTTTCCTCCGGGTCAAGGGTTGCGGGGCAAACTTTTTCCACCGTGCGCCCGCTTAGTTTGACCTTATCTTCATAGGTAAAAATATGTTCTCCTTCGTTAAAAATCAGCTCAACCGGCGGAAGGGCCTCAACAGGGTCATTCCCCAGCAATCCAACATTAAATTCCCTGCCTTCAATATACTCTTCCACCAGGGTAGGAGCTTTGAAGAGACCGTAAATAGCCCTGACCCCTTCCCGCAATTCTTCCTCATTTTGCACAATTTTCAGGCCGAAAGATACGGCCTCATCCTTCGGTTTGACGATCAAGGGAAAAACCAATTCTTCCCGTAGTGGCAGCGTAAAGTCAGGCGTCTCCAGAACCGTAAATTTTGGCGTGGGCAGTCCTTTCTGCAGCAGCACCATTTTGGTCAGCACTTTATCCAGAGCCACCGCGTGGGTCTCCGGACCCGAACCAACATACGGGATTCCCAGCATCTCCAGGATAGCAGGAATATGGGTGTAGCGGGCCCGGCCTTGAATGCCGTAGCTTAAGTTAAATACCAAACCGGGGCGTTCTCCGGAAATGACCGACGGCATAAACCCTTCCAGGGCATGGATAATATTTTTATCCCCTTCAAATGCTCTTACCTGGTGTCCCCCCTCTTCCAGCGCATCTTTAATTTTTTCAATTGTTGCCAAGCCATACTTCTCCCGGTTAGGTGTACCGAATAAATTAATTACCGCCTGGCTGTCCCGGTTAAAGACGATAGCAATTTTCATCCCCGGTTGTTTACCTCCTTAATAAATTGGGGGCCCATTGCACTGCCGTCCCGGCGGGGGTCTGAAACTCCGTAAAAGTCTCCTCCGGGCATTTCGGGAAGCATCACAGCCTGCACACAACCCAGGTAGAAACTGTATTCCCCCCGCTCGCTGACCTGAAATCCAGTGCGAGCCAGGGCATCCAGTGTTTCCGTGGCAAAACGTCTTTTTTCAATCATCACTTTTCCTGAGCTCCCTGCGTGTAAGCGGGGGGCCTCAACCGCATCCGCCAGATCCTGACCACCATCAATAACCCGGGTAATTACCTGGGCCAGGGTAGTGGAAATACGTTCACTGCCGGGGCTGCCCAAAAGCATAAATGGGTGCTCTCCTTTAAGTATCAGGGTGGGAGCTACACTGCTCCACGGGCGCCCTCCCGGCAATAGGTAGCAGGGATGCATCATGTTCTTATAATCAAAGGCACTCATATAGTTATTGTAAAAAAAACCCATATCCCGTGCCATGGTCTTGGCACCGAAAACCAGTTCAATAGACTGGGTAATCCCCACAATGTTACCGAGGCTATCTGCTACAGAAAGATGTGTTGTTTCACCGCTAGTCGGTGGGGGAATAAAGGTCTTGTAGCAGGAAGCCATGTTACGAATGCGTTCCGCCACGCGGCGTGTGTTTTCTTTATCCAGCAACCACTTATCCGGAAGCTGGGCGTAAAGAGCCGGATCCATCGGAAAGCGTTCCCGGTTCATGAGGGCTGCACGAAAGGCTAAAGCCAGAATCACAGGGGAGAGTGCAGACTGGGGTGAAAGGTCCTCTGCAGTGAAACACTCCAGGGTATTAAGTATTTGGACAAGGGCACGTCCGGCGCCCGGTGGTGGAAATGTATGCAGATCATAGCCCCGGTATGACTCCTTTAATACCTCGCGCTGAATCGGATAGGGAATCTGCCTCAAATCCACCTCGGAGATAAGCCCACCCCGTTGTTCCATGTCAGCAACAATGCGAGCAGCTATATCCCCCAGATAAAAATCCCTCCATCCGGCATTGCCCATATGCTCCAGGGAGACTGCAAGTTGAGGCTGCCTAACTACATCACCGGCGTTTACAGGCAACAATCCGCTTTTGAAAAATATGGATTTCACCTGTTCATCTTCAAGTAATTTTGGGCTCTCCCGGGAATGGAGCGTATGTTGCAACGCAGAAATTTTAAACCCTTCCTTGGCGGCGGTGATCGCCGGCTCCAGGACCTCCTGTAAAGGCAAAGTGCCATAGGTTTCAAGGAGATAACCCAGAGTTGCCGGAGTGGAGGGAACGGTAGTTGCTTTAACCCCCACCTTCAGTGGATGGGCCGGATGCCGGGCCGGATCCAAACTAAACGGCGCCCGTGACGAACCGTCCAGGGCAAACGTAGAAGGCTTACCGTCATTGTCTGCCACATGCAATAGCACCATGCTCTGGCCACCCAGCCCCGATGCCTGTGGCTCGGTGACGCCCAGGCAAAATGCTGCCGCTACGGCAGCATCAACGGCATTGCCACCTTTTTCCAGCATCATTACTCCCGCTTCCGTTGCCACCCTGGAAGCAGTGGAAACCATACCGTGAGGACTGCGGGCCATTTTTACTTTTTTACGCCGAGCGGTACCCGGATCTGCCACACAAAACCCCTCTTTCCCAATATTCTGACAGAGAAGTTCTCAGATGCCTTTTGCTTATTAGTTTAGCAAAGCAATTATATTCAAGCCTAACCCAAAATACAAGAAAATAAATTACAAAAGCCGCGGTTTGTTAGCTCCCCGGGCTGATTACGAAGATAATATCGCGGCAGTTGATGACGGCCCCTTTGTTAATGTTAACGCTTCCATAATGGCAGACTTAAGCAGCACGATTCAAAGGTGTACTGCAAAAACCTTTTAAAATGGAAGCGCTATCTCGATTAATGGAAAGGTTTATACTCTAGCGTAATTAGTCTTACTGAAAGAATTTCACTAACAAATACCCGGGTTTTTTATCACTCCAAGTGCTTGGCCAGAAAGCCTGCTGCCGTTTCCACTAGTTTGAGCTCTAAATCACCTAACCTGGCATCTTTATTTTTTGTCCCCATGAATACCGCCCCAATAGCTTCCCCTTCACTGATAATGGGAGCTATTGCCTCTGCAGTGAACTTTGAAGCGTTCTCTTCATCTGCATGGTGGTAATATTCATGCTGCGCAGTGTCAAGGATCAGCACGCTCTTACGTGTTTGCATAACCTGTTCCACCGCAGCGCTAACTGATCGATTAACAAATTCTTTCTCAGGGGCACCTGCAACTGAAATTACTTTATCCCGGTCTGCGATACAAGCAATATGTCCCATTACCTCATGCAGCGAATCAGCATACTCTTTTACAACATGCCCCAGTTCCCCCACCGGGGAATATTTTTTCAAAATCACTTCTCCGTTCTGATCGACAAAAATTTCCAGAGGTTCACCCTCACGAATTTTAAAGTTGCGTCTAATTTCTTTGGGAATAACAACCCTGCCCAGTTCGTCAATCCTACGCACAATGCCAGTTGCTTTCAAGACCGTTCCCTCTTTTCATGATTTGTTTGGTAACTGGAGCTCTTCGGTTTGTTTTAGTATTCATATTATTAAAGAGTTTTATGCGCATTTTATTCGGGGATAACAACTCTATCCAATTTATCAATCCTATCCACAAGAGCTAATAACAATTATCTAACAGAGATAAAAAGACGTACAGGTATCACTAGGTGAGGCTCTGCTTTTTCTTTCTTAATTTGATAGGTGTTGAGGCAATATTTACCTTTAAATGATCATAGGTATTAACATGTTGTTTATATACTGGCCTGTTAATAGGTGCGGCAAATGAATGACGGTTACATAAAAGTAATCTCTGCTTCAATAATATGGGGGACAATCGGTGTCTTCGCCCGCTGGAGTGGCGCCGATCCCCTGTTTTTATCGTTCTCCCGTTGTTTTATTGCTGTTCTGGCCATCCTGATTTTCCTTCTTCACAAGCGTGAGGCCCTGCCTGCTCCACGGGGTGGAGAGTTGTTCCTGGTGAGTTTGAGTGGACTCTTTCGGGCTGCGGGCCTCTATTTTTATTTTATTGCCATAACTATGACCACTTTATGTTATACCCTTTTTATTTTTTATCTGGCTCCTGTTATGGTGGTGCTCCTTGCCCCCGTGTTCATCGGTGAAAAGCTGGAAAAACACAGTTTGATCGCTCTTTTCGTTGCTGTTTTGGGGATTGGGTTTGTTTTATTCTCTATGTTTGATGGTGAAATCACTGCTGCGGAACTGAACGGTATCATCTATGCTTTGCTTGGTGCCTTATGCTTTGCTTTTACCATAATCATCGCCAAGGGACTGCCCAGGGTTAGCGGTCTGGCCCTGACGTTTTACCAGATGCTGGTGGCTGCTCTGTGCCTACTCCCGTTTATCCCAAACCATTCTGTAATGGAGCATGACGCCAAATTAACGGCAATTATGGTCGTGAGCATTGTTCTGTTGGGGATTTTACATACGGCCTATACCTATGTAATTTATCATGAAGGACTGCAGGTAGTAAAAATTCAACATGCCGGCATTTTCCTTTATCTGGACCCGGTGGTGGCTTCTATTTGTGGTTATATCATCTTTCACGAGAGCATCAGTACGCAGGGCTTTGTGGGGGCGTTCCTCATCCTGATGGCGGGAATCGTGGTTACCATGGGCAGCACCCGGAATGTTAAAGCTTAGCTGCAAACCCACTTCCCTATTCCAATAGTTTTGCTTTCCAAACTTCCAAACTTCCAACTTTCCAACCTTGAGTTACTCTTTTTCTTTGAGCTCCGGCGGAAGGAGCTTTTCTTCATTGACGAAGAAGAATATGGCGAACCCGAGTATGATGATCAGTGCTGCCACGGGCAAAAAGGTTACGAAGATACTGATATGTAATAAAAAGGCGATTAAAAACGGGGCGGCAGCGGCGCCCAGGCAACGGAAGCTACCAAAAATAGTGGAGATAACCCCCCGGTGGCCCCGGGACGATATGGCGGAAGCCACTGTATCCAGCACGGGTAGCAGCAGTCCGGCGCTAAATCCCACAAGCACAAGGTTTGGCCAAATATACACCGTAGTGTAAATTAAGGGGATCAGGAGCAAGGATACTCCGGCGATTAAATGTCCGGCAAACAGGGTAATACGCGGCCCGATTTTGCTGGTAAAGCTTGATGCAAAATATGCTGTTAGCATGAGGGCCGCTACGGGAATAGCGATTACCAGCCCGTGGACAATAGTCCCTTCAGGAATACTTTGATCGATAAACTCGCTCACCCAGAACATGGTGCCGAATAGGAAAAAGATACTGGCAAATGCCGCTAAAAGGGCGAGGATGTTGGAGATACTTTTCAACTCTTTTAAAGAAGCTACTTCCGATTTGAGCGATACTTTTTCCTTTAACGGCGGTTCCTTAATTGTGATCCAGTACAATATACCAACGGGGATGGCAATAACGGGATAAACAAAAAACGGGGCATAAAAGCCAATCATCCCCACAACCCCCCCAATGATGGGACTGAGCAGTTTCCCCACACCGTTTGCCATCTCCAGGAAGCCCATGGCCTGCGTCCGTTCCTGGCTTTGAAAAATGTCGCCGGCCAGGGCTACGGCCAGGTACATGGGTGTTGCGGAGCCCACTCCCTGGAGGACACGTAAAACCAACACCGTATTAAAAGGATTTTCTATGACCAGCAAAGCTACCCCCGCCAGTCCTCCGGCAATACCATAGAGGAAGATGGAAGGCACAACTATTTTTTTACGCCCCAACCGGTCTGCCAGAACACCGCCGATGGGGTTTAAAAAGGCGGCAGGAAATGATACGAGGATAAAGATCAGGGATATTTCCTGCAGACTCAGGTCAAGCGCCTTTCTCATTTGTGGGAAAATAGGCAGAAGCATCGTATTAGCCATAATCATGATCGATGTCGATGCTCCCAGGGAGAAGACTTTTAATCTGGTTGCTGTTTTCATATATCATTATATTTTACATTTCAGCTCTTTTGTATGACAAGAATAAATTTCAAATATGGCACTTTGGGGCCATAGCAATTAAAAAAAATCACTATCATGCTGCGTTGTAGAAAAGAAACATATGGTATAATGTAACCGTATCTATTCCAGTGGACCTGGTTTGTTAACTTTATAACTATTCTTTCATCGCGAGGAGCACCAGCGATAAGATTGCCGCGCCTGCGGCTTGCAATGACAAGTGACTTGCTTCACTGAATATATACATGTAACCATTAGGTACTCAGAATCCAGTAGAAGTATTCAGAAGAACCTCAGAATGGTTCGGGCAACTTATCACATCATCGCGGAGTATTTTTAAAAATATCGATACATTTAGGGTCATTTACCATATTTGAATTCGGGGGAGTGTTATCTGTGC
>SKTJ01000236.1 GCA_007122565.1 Syntrophomonadaceae bacterium
CCCTTGGCCAGCGCCGTCAGAACGTCCAGTTCCCGGGGAGTCAACCGGCCCAGGGTATCATCTTGGTTATTTTTATCGTTATTCATGGCATACTGGACTACCGCCGGGTCAAAATACTTTTTCCCCTTGTAAACCATCCGGATCGCTGCAATCAGCTCCTCCGGCAGCGCCTCCTTCAGTATGTACCCGTCAACCTTTAAAGCCATCGCTTCCCTTATTTCTTCCTCCGTGGCATAAGAAGTGAGGATGATAAATTTGCACTCGGGACAGATCTCCCTGCCCTGCCTCACGATATCCAGCCCGTGTTCACCGGGCAGCCTCAGGTCAACCAGGGCCACATGAGGGCTGGCCTCGGCAAAAAGCGCCGCCGCCTCCTTACCATTTACCGCAAACCCCACCACATCCAGATCCTCCTCCAAAGCGGCCACCACTTCCACCCCCCGGCGCACCAAAGGATGATCATCGATAGCAATAACTCTCATCTCCTCAACTCCTGTAAAAAATTATTTATTTATGTGTAGGCGGTTGCGTGTAGGGGCGGCTGCCCACAGCCGCCCGAATCATCTTTCCGGTGGATTCTTACCTGGAATGTGCCCTCCCCGTTGAGACCGGCGAGGTCGGCACCGAGCAATTAACCACCGTGCCTTCACCGGGGGCAGTTACAATATTAAAATTGCCCTGCAGTGAGTGAGCCAGTTCCTTCATATTAATAATGCCGAGTCCCCCTCTTTGCCCGTCTTCATCCCCTTTAGATAGGTTAAATCCTTTCCCATTATCGCTTATGGTCAGTTTGGAAGCAAAAGGGCTCATCTCCAGACTGATATTAATCTTTCCGCACTTGCCGTGCCGGATAGCATTTCCTGTGGCCTCACGAATAATGCGGTAAAAAGCCTTGCGCATGGAGGGATTGAGGAACTCTTCCGTCCCTTCCACGTTAAAATCAATCACCGTATTGTTAATGTTGGCCAACCCATCCAGGTAGGCACGCACTTCAGACATAAAGGTGTCATCCCCCCGGTGTCGGGGACTGAGGCGGTAAATTAAAACACGCAGTTCCTTGGCAGTGCGGGCCGCCACATCCTGAATGGTGGACAGCTGCTCCTGCAGCTCCGGAGACAGCCGGTTCGCCTGCTTCACAGCCGACTGCAGCCCGTAAACAATACTGAAAAGGTTTTGTGAGATACTGTCATGAATTTCGTTGGCGATACGCTTCTGCTCCTCCAGCACCAGCAGTTTATCTGAAAAAAGCTCGGCCATATTGCGCTCGATGGTGATGGCGCTCAGTTCCGACAGGAAAGTAAGTTTTTGCAGGATCTCCTCAATATTATAGCGTTGCCTGGCCTGCAGCGCCGCCAGCACGCCAAAGCACCGGGAACGGGACTTCACGGGCACACAGATCATCTGTCCCAGGTACTCACCCCCCGCATCTTCCAGAGTTTGCACAAAGGGTTTGGGGTTTTCCCGAATCTCCGTCCACGCTCTGAGCAAGGCCCCCTGCCAGTATTCTTCCGGAAAAGCGTCACTTTTTCCCTTTACCGAGTAGACGGAATTGTACTGGAACTCTCCCTCACCGGCCTGGTCCATCCAGAAAATCACTTTTTCGCTGTTCGTCAGCTTCCTTGCATACGCGCTGAACAGGTCCATGGTTCCCCGGGGGTTTTCCCTGCCGGAGATCGTATCCACCGCCTCGTAGAGGGAGGAAAGATGGTAGAGTGTTTCCTCTGTCTGCTTTAAGCTCTGCAGGCTCTGGATGACCTGCTCCGTGAATTGGATGAAAAGGGAGAGGTTCCCGGGGAACTTGTCCAGTTTTGCGGAGTCCTTTAGCTGCCCCAGGAAAATGGCCACGATCTTTTTCTTTTCAAGCCTGATCGGTATGGCGATCCAGTGCCGGTCAGTTCCCTTTATCATGCCACCGGGGGTGAAAAACTCCTGCCAGCGGTCCCGCACCTCGGCGATGACTTTCCGGTCAAAAAAAACATTCCTCACCCCATCATTGTCCTGGATCAACCTGTAGCTGCCAAAAGGTTGGCTTGAATTGGGGAAAAGAGGCTCATCCAGGCACAAAACAGCCGTTTCCTCAAAGGGAAAGACAAAGTTGCTCACTTTAGTCAGCAGTTTTAAAATATCCTCATCCCGTTTAAAGGATATGGCAGTTCTCTGAAAATCTGACAGCGTTTGCACCAGATAATGGTTTTGCGAAAGGTCTAAAAAGGAGGCGATCAATTCGTCCTGCTGCATACCCAGTTGCCGTGATTTTTCCTCCAGCGCATGGTAGAGCCGGGTAAATACCTGGATTACCAGGGTGATCAGACTCAGGATCAGCACTATCTCCAAGTGTGTCCTGAGAATACCCAGCAGGGAAGTGCCCCCCTGCAGCAGGTAGAGCTCCTGTACAATACCCCAGGAAAGGAAAAGGCCCCAGTAAGCCCACGTGTAAACCAGGGGCAGGTACATGGCGGCAATAAACAGGGGATTGAGGAAATACCAGACAAAGGGACTGGCCAGGCCGCCTGTAAACAACATCAGCACCGTAATACTAAAACATTCCAGCAGGGTCAGCACTTTCACGGCCGGAACATTATGCAGGTAATGGTAATAGGCTTTCACCGCAAGCAGGGTCAGGACAATCAGGGCAACGATAATGAATAGCTTGGTGCTATAATC
>SKTJ01000307.1 GCA_007122565.1 Syntrophomonadaceae bacterium
ACCGTTATCCGCGAGGCAAATCGTTAATCAGACCTCGTTCTTCCTGCGTACAGTGTAAAACAACACTGCAGATTCCCGATCTTTTTCCGGTATTCAGTTATATTTTTCTCAAGGGACGGTGCCGCTACTGTGGCGTTCCCGTCTCCTTGCGTTATCCCTTTGTGGAGTTACTCACCGCCCTGATCTTTCTCTGCTCCTACCTCTACTTTGGTTTTACCCCCCTATTTTTTAAATATGCTGTCTTTATTAGTGTTCTAATCGCTATATCTTTTATTGATTTAGACAGGGGTATTATTCCCAACCGTCTGGTTTTGTTGCTCCTTTTATGGAGCATTGTCTGGCAATTAATCCATCCCACCATTCCACTTGCCGCAGCAGGTTTTGGCCTGCTGGCTGGCGGCGGGCTGTTTTACCTGATCGCCGCCCTCACCAAGGGGGGTATGGGAGGGGGAGACATTAAACTCATGGCTGTGCTTGGATTCAATGCAGGCTGGCCCCTTGTCCTTGTTGTCTTTCTGCTCGCCTTTATTCTTGGAGCCACAGTTGGACTGACTCTTATGTTAGCCGGCAAAAAAACACGCCGTGACCCCCTGCCTTTTGGCCCCTTTCTCTCCATTTCCTTTATAATCTCTATTTTCTGGGGTGTGCAGATCTGGCAATGGTATATGATGTACATATAAGGGAGCGAAACATGTATGAGCAAAAGAGAAGAAGAAGGATCGGGCAGACAGAAAGATGGCTCCGGTGCAACCCTTGACGAAAACATCATCGGGATTGTTGATGAAATATTGCAGAATGGTATCAACAGCGGTGCCAGCGATATTCATCTGGAACCGGTGGAAGGAGGATTGGCGGTACGTCTGCGCATCGATGGTATGCTTTATCCGCTGCGCCATTTTCCCCGGGAGTTAATGCTCCTGATTATCTCCCGCCTCAAAATCATGGCTGGGATGGATATTGCTGAAAAACGCCTGCCTCAGGATGGTAACATCTACCTGGATCGGGAAAATCATAAAGTAAATATTCGTGTCTCCACGCTGCCGGTCATCTACGGCGAGAAAATAATGCTGCGCATCCTCAACCCTGCAGGTATGATTATGGCACTGGATGAGCTCGGTTTTAACAGTGATAATAAACGCCGCTATTATAAATTTTTAGAACATGCGTGGGGCATGATCCTGGTAACCGGCCCCACCGGGTGCGGCAAAACCACAACCCTCTATTCCACGCTGCGCCATATCGGCAATCCGCAAATTAATACCATTACGGTGGAGGACCCGGTGGAATATCGGCTACAGCATGTTAACCAGGTGCAAGTCAATATCAAAACAGGCCTTACCTTTGCCCGGGCGCTGCGCACTGTTTTAAGACAGGACCCCAACGTAATTATGGTTGGCGAAATCCGCGATACGGAAACGGCGGAGATCGCTGCCAGGGCCGCTCTTACCGGCCACCTTGTATTTTCCACACTGCACACCAGCGATGCCCCCCGCGCGGTGACGCGCCTGTTGGACATGGGGGTGGAGCCTTACATGCTAAACTCTTCTCTGGTTGGGGTGGTCACCCAGCGTCTGATCCGCTTGAACTGCCGACACTGCCTGGAGGAGGACAATCCGGCACCTGCCGCCCTCACTCTATACCGGGAAGCCTGCGGGGAGAACAATGCCCCGGTTTTTTCCCGGGGCCGGGGCTGTACGAGTTGCAATCATACGGGCTTTAAAGGACGCACTGCTATCCACGAGATAATGTCTATTGATGAAACGATGCGCAGTCTCATTCACCAATCCCACAACGGGCAGGAGATCCGCAATCATGCCATCGCCGGTGGTATGAAAACACTGCTCCAGGACGGCATGAAGCGTGCAGCCAGGGGAGAAACAACCCTACAGGAAATAATACGCGAAACATACTACGCCTTTTAATCGGCCGTATTTCATTGGAGTATGCCCTTACTGGTTACCTTCGTGCCGTATTCATTGCGGAAAATACTCTCTTAAACAAAACTTTAAGGAGGTAAAGAATATGTTTGAAAAAATGATACGCAAGGCGCATCAGAGCCAAAAAGGTTTCACTTTGGTGGAACTGATGGTCGTGGTGGTAATTATAGGGATTCTAACGGCGATAGCGGTACCGGTGTATAAATCGGTATCGTTGAATGCAGAACGAAGTGCCGTTGAGGCAAATTTGAGGACAATTGATGGTATGATAATGTTGTTCGAAGCCTCAAGTGCAACTGGAGCAACTGTTGATAATTCAGCTGCAGCTACCGCAAATGCTCAATTAGTAGATGATTATTTAGCGGCATGGCCTGCGGGACCAGGAAATGCAACATATGGTGTTGATGATGGGCGGGCTTTTGTTGTAGGTACGCCGGGAGGAGCAACTTTTACAGGCACAGATAACAAACTACCATTGACTTGGCCTTAAAGTCTTATTTCCCATGTAAGAGGTAAAAGGTAGAAAGAGGAGGGTTCTGCAAACGATAACGTCATATTTGGTAATGAAATTAATTTGCGTCGTGCAAGCTATTACTCCCCCCTGGCTGGGAACTAAGCTGCTGGCCATTAATATATTATTTAGATCTGGTAACACTGCGCAAGTTCGACATCACAGCTTCGCAAAACAACGACTCCCTAAAATTATGACAAAAATTAGCGTATTTGCAGGAAAATTAATCCTGTGAGGCGAAATTTTTTATATTGTAGAGATAACGCCTGGTATAAAGGAAAAGCGGCTAAAGGTGGTTTGTTCTATGGGTGAGAAAGAATTAAAATATCCCATTGATTATGGTGACAGTTCTTGCTGTTATCTCACAGATATAGAACATTATGCTTGGATTGACACTCAATGTACGGATGAGGGTTTATTTTGTATTGTAAAAAAAGCGCAGGGTGTTTTTAAAAACTTTCGCGCGGCTGTGGAGGGACAATCGATCCATGTTTAATATACCGGCGGTGCTGCGGCAACCAATGCCGCTCTTTTTTTTAAGGGGACGTCCCGGCGCAAGGGAACTGATGAGCTTTTGCTATCAGTTTGCTGCTTTGCTTAATGCCGGTATTACTGTGCTGACGGGCCTGGAAATCCTGACAAAGCAAGCGGACAATTCCCGCCTTAAGCTTGGGCTCAGGGCGGTGACCCGCCGCGTGGAATATGGACAGTCCCTGGCGGAAGCACTGGCGCAGGAGCAGAAAATATTCTCCCCTTTTTTTGTGGGAATGATTGATGCCGGCGAAACGGGCGGTGTGTTGGGCGAAACCATGCAGCGACTGGGCATACACTATGAGAAAAAAAGTGACCTTGAAAAAAAGATTAAAACAGCGACGGCATACCCTAAATTTGTTTTTTTGGTTATTTTGGGGGTCGTCGCTTTTTTACTTGCTTTTGTATTACCTTCTTTTGCCGGGACATTTGCCGGTATGGGGGTGGAACCGCCGCTGCCGACGAAGGTTCTCATGGCCATCGGGGAAGGGATGCGCACTTACTGGCAGCTTATTCTTGCAACTGGAGCAGGAGTTTATCTCATAATATTTGGAGTATTGAAAACGAAAATAGGTAGTTATTATGCGGATCAATTATGGTTGTGCCTCCCTCTTTTTGGCATCCTGTACCGCAAGGTGATGGTGGCCAGATTCTGTCGTACCCTCAGTACCCTGATTGGCAGCGGGGTGGGGTTGTTAGCAGCGCTGGAATTGACGAAAAATGTCGTGGATAGCCGTGTATTTGCGGAGCGTATCGCGAAAATGAGTGGTTCAATCATCAGGGGGGAGTCTGTGGCCGCAACGCTGGCTGGGACAAGCATCTTTCCCCTTTTAGTAACGGGGATGGTCAACGTGGGTGAGCAGGCCGGCAGACTTGACGAGATGCTCACCCGGGTAGCCGATTTATATGAATCGGAGATTAATTACGTGGTGGAACGGTTGGGTTCCCTGCTGGAGCCAGCTCTGGTAATTTTCCTCTCACTGGTGGTAGGGGGTATTGTGCTTTCAGTTTTTTTGCCGTTGTTTGGTGTGTTTGATTTGTATTTATAAATACAATAAGCAAGAGATAAGAGGCAAGAGAAAGTGATAACCAACACTGGGAACAAGAAACAGGAGACAGGAAAAGCCATTGTTTCAGTGGCACCAGCAGAAGATGAAAGTTGCAACAGGTTGAGCATATTCGCGGGCGGACAGGGTTGTCCGTTCCTTGTACAGAGATAGGGGTGGATTGAATGAGATTGTGGCGCTGTGAGGAGGGGGTGACGCTGCTGGAGGTTGTCCTTAGTGTGGCGATTCTGAGCATCGTAGGTCTTTCTTTTACCAACCTTTTAAGCAGTGGTTTTACCGCCTCGGTGCAGAGTGGACGGACAAGCCAGGGTGCTGTGCTGGCTCAGGAAAAGATGGAAGTGCTGCGCGCACATACTTATGGTGAATTGCTGCAAATGGGAGCAGCGTTGAACGGCGGGGTTTTTTCCTGTCCCACTGCCGCAGTATCTTCAATACCCGCGGCGATTAGTGGGTTTGACAGTTTGGAATTAAATTACAGCATTACCTGTTACTTGCTGCATTTTGATGGTTACCCGGTGCAGGCACTGCGCCTGGAGGTAGTTGTCCGGCAGGAGGAGGGGAGACCGGTTGCCCGCTTCATTTCATTCATACCGAAAGGATCGTAAACCCAACGATGGGGGATGTTGTGCAACAGAAAAAGGGTTTACTCTGTTGGAGGTCCTGGCAGCTGTGACGGTATATGCACTGTTATTGGGTTCTGTTTTCAGCCTGTACTTATTTGGGGTAAATACTTATAAGGTTGGCTCGAATCGTTTGGATCTGCAACAAAATGTGCGTGTGGCGGCCGATTTTATTTCAAGGGAACTGCGTTATGCCCATGCGCTGCAGCAAGTGAACGATCATGAAGTACAATATAGTTATCCCGGTGAAGCGGCCCCTTATACGATTAAGCATAAAAACGGGGAGATTGTGCAGTTAATCAGTAATACTGAGACAAAGATTGCCTATAATATTGAGACGCTCATCTTTAACTGGGATGAACATAATAAGGTTCTCTATTTTAGTATAAAAGGTAATGATGAAGGAAACACATATGCCGTGCGCTCCGCAGTGTGCCTGCAAAACTTGCGTGAAAGGTGGTAGGTGACGTGGAAACGATGCATTCGCAGAAAGGTTCCGCCCTCGTATTTGTGGTGCTGATCTGCGCCGCCCTGCTATTGCTCGGCACCTCCCTTATGGATCTCAATAGCGCGGACTTGCAGATTGCCGTTAATCAGCGGGACAGCTTGCAAGCCTACTACCTTGCCGAAACGGGAATGGAAAGCGCCCTTGCGGTAATGAAGGAGCATGATTCTTTTTATACGGGGCACAGCACTGTTATGCTTGCAGAAGGGAGTTTCAGTGTGAGTGTAAGCGCCCTGGAGCAGGCGAATGGTGGGCGCAGTGTTACCATAGTATCCACCGGTGAATCAGGCCGTGTGCGGGAGCAGATCAGCATGGAATTTCAATCGTTTCCTCCCTTTAACGGGGGGACAAACGGGGCGGCCCTGGGGTGGTATGACGAAACGGATGGGATTATCGTGCCGGGCATACATACGGGTGGAGCCGGGGCTGTCTTACTCGGTTCTTCCGGCATGGGTCTCCCTTTAATACTGCAGCAGCAGGAAGGGAATGGCTATGCCTGTTTTGCTGCAGAGCAGCTATTTTTTAACAGCAACCCGATCAGCCTGCTTGTTGAAGAAACCCTGGAGATCAGTTGCGAGACAGCAGTTTTCCATGGGATTGTTATTTTGTGCTCGGAGATGGGAAGCCTGCGCTTTGTGCACCCTTCCATTGCTCCAGTGCCCGTTTATTTTCGTAACAGGATAGTGACCACGGATCACCATGTGCTGCTCGAAGCCGGCGTTTATCATTTCCCCCATGGTTATCAAATTACAGGAACTTCAAATGCAGCAGAATTGGGAAATTTTCGTGTATTACCCCTGGTTCCCGGAACGATGAAGCGGTGGGGCAGGGGATGAATAAATCGCGGTCACGGCAGGTTTATGCAGGCTATACCATGATCGAGTTGCTCGCAGTCTTAGCCCTTTTAAGCTTGATCACGGCCTTGGCTGTTCCCCGATTTACGTCAAAGCCCCACTGGCACCTTGAGGTAGCTTCCCGTCGCATGGCAGGCGATCTGCGCCTGCTGCGCCAGGCAGCAATTAACACGGGCGAATCATGCAAGATAGATTATTATATTTATACCAACCGCTATGAGTTGAGCTTGCCTGATGGCAAAGAGCGGATCAGTTTGCCGCAGGGAGTCCGCTTTGATGGAACCACAACCTTCAGTGGAGTGCCGCCTTCCCTCCAATTTAATAATATGGGGCGGCCCAGTAGTGGGGGGACGGTTATCCTGGAAGCAGGTGGATTCAGGCGTTATGTTATCGTTGCGCCTGTTACGGGACGAGTCAGAGTTTCCCGGGAACCGCCGTTGCACTGGTAAAATTGGATAGATCCATCCTTTTTGCTTTAAAAAAACTGTTTTTCTTTTTTGTGGGCAGGAATTTTATTTAAAAAGTGGAATTAGAAAAAGCACGCAGGGTAAAGTAAGTACAAAAGGCAAAAAATAAGAAGCAATATGCAGGATGTATCTTGCCTCCTGTAGAAGGCTGTGGGCAGCAGCCCCTGCGAAAACCAGCCGTGTGGTACATGACATGGGGTTTATTCATAGCATAATAATGTTCCGGGCGGACGTGGATTCCTCCTAAGATCTCTGTCGTCTTTATTGCTTCTTGTTTCCTGCTTCTTTGTTTCTTGTTAGGGGGTGCCTGTTTTTAAAGAGAGAGTAGAAAAGATTCGTGGCAAAATGGAGGAGAAAGGTCTGCCGGCCCTTATGGTCAGCCATCCTCCTAATATTTTTTATGGGAGTGGTTTTTCCGGTAGTAGTGCCCGGTTACTGGTTACGGAAAAGCGTGTTGTCCTTTATACTGATTTTCGTTATATGGAGCAGGCTGCGGCGGAGGCACCAAACTGTGAGATTGTTAAGCTGACGAGTGCAGCAGCACCTTCTCTTTATCAGCAAATTGGGGAATTATTGCAGGACGATGGGATTTCCGCCGTTGCTGTGGAGGAAAACAGCCTCACTTTACAGGAGTTTAACCGGTTGAAAGCTGTTGGCAACGGACTGGAGGTGCTTCCATGCAGCAATGTGGTGGAAGAAATCCGAGCCGTCAAAGAGGAAAGGGAAATTGAGGCTATTACAGCGGCTGTCCGTATTGCTGATAATGCTCTCAGGGAGACGCTGCCGCTGCTCAAGCCGGGTATCAGTGAGCGTGAATTTGCAGGGGAGCTTGAATATCGCATGCGCCTTGCAGGTGCTGCAGGGTTCTCTTTCCAAACTATTGTTGCTTCGGGCCCCCGTTCTGCCCTGCCGCATGGGTTGGCTTCAACCCGAATAATTGGCGAGGGCGAATTAATTGTGGTTGACTTTGGTACTGTTTGGGACAATTATTGTTCCGATATGACCCGAACTTTTGTCCTGGGAGAGCCAACACCGCAACAGGAGCACATCCACGCATTAGTGTGTGCTGCCAGGGAAACAGCCCTGCAGACTATAAAAATCGGTGCGCAAGCCGCCGCGATTGATGCTGTGGTGCGACAATTGTTTGAGAATGAAGGGTATGGTGCCGCGTTTGGACACGGTCTGGGGCATGGGGTAGGGGTGGAGGTGCATGAGCGGCCGACCCTTTCGCCCCTTAGTAAAGATGAACTAAAGGAAAACATGATATTTAGTATAGAACCGGGTATTTACCTGGAGGGCCAGGGAGGTGTCCGGGTGGAGGATCTGGTGGTGTTACGCCCGGAGGGGGCGCAGGTAATAACCGGGAGCGGACGGGAGTTAAGGGTAATGTAGTTTTCAGAAGGCAGGAGTCAGAATTCAAATAGCAAGAACGGATAATTGATAAAAAAGGGTGGATATTTTAGTTATTTTGAATTCTAACTATTGGATTTTGGAATATCTGAATTGTTATAGTTAGTTTAATACCGCTGGAAGAGGTGATTGAATGGATGATTTCCACTAATGATTTTCATACGGGCTTAACAATTGAACTTGATGGAGAAGTGTACAGCATCATTGAATTTCAACATGTCAAACCGGGGAAAGGTGCTGCTTTTGTCCGTTCCCGCCTCAAAAACGTGCGCTCCGGTTCCACCACGGAGAAAACCTTTCGGGCTGGGGAAAAAATGTCCCGCGCTATTATTGAAAGGAAAGAGATGGAATACCTGTACAATAACGGGGAAGAATATATTTTAATGGATACGGAAAGCTACGAGCAGCTTTCCCTCAGTGCACAGCAACTTGGTGAAAGCACACGCTACATGAAGGAAAACATGCGTTTGACCATGATGGTTTACAAGGAAGAGAGCATTGGTATTGAACTGCCCCATTCCGTAGAATTAACCGTTGTGGAAACAGATCCGGGACACAAAGGGGATACTGCTTCCGGGGGAAGCAAACCGGCTAAACTGGAGACGGGTCTTGTTGTTCAGGTTCCCTTCTTCGTTAATGAAGGGGATGTGCTGCGGATAGATACGCGTAATGGTGCGTATCTGGAGCGGGCTTGATCAATGAAGGCTTGGTTATTATCTACTCTATAATATCAAAGGGAGGTTTATAAACGTGGAAGATCTACGTAGCAGAATGGGTTATCTGCGAGGCCTGGCAGATGGTCTCGGGGTTGGTGAATCGACAGGAGAAGGGAAGGTTATTCAGCACATAATTACTGTTCTTGATGAAATGGCTGATTCCCTGGAGGAATTGCAGGAAGATTACGAGGAGCTATTCTCCTACGTGGAAGCCATCGATGAAGATCTGACCGAGCTGGAAGATGATGTAATGGAAGAAGACGATGATTTTGACGACGATGATGATGACTATTTCGACGATGATGATGACTTGGATTTGGATGAAGAGGAAATCAGCTTTACAGTGGAATGTCCGGAATGCCGCCATGAGGTGGTTATCGATGAGGACATACTGGAAGATGAGGAATCCCTGGAAGTGCTCTGCCCGAAATGTGGCCGGGTTGTATTTATCAACGACGAGGAATGGGACGAAGATTTGGATGATGATTTAGATGATGATGACGACGATGATGAAAAAAAGAAGTGAACTTCTGAAGAGTAACGGATAACAACTAAACAGCTTATTACGCTACCGTATAAGACCCGGCTTACAAAAGCCGGGTCTTTTTTTATGTAAACGGCATTCTATTCGTCATAAAAGAGAAACCATTGCCATAGTTATTCCTAAGAGCAGGGATAACATTGTGCATCCCTAGACCTTAACAGGATGGTGAAACTCATTTTGTTTAACCGGTACCACAACGTGATTAAGGAAATCGGTCTTTTCCTCCCACCGCGCATCCGTAGCATGGTGGAAAAATTGCCGTTTGAGCTTTTGGAGCAGGCAGAAGAGATTCGTCTGCGCCATTCCCGGCCTCTGATGCTGCACTGGAACGATGGCGAGGCCTACCTGGGGAAGAGCGGGGTGGTGGGGAAAGCAAAAGATGCACACTTTGTTAGCGGCGAAGACCTGGAAAAGACACTGGAACTAATCAGCAACCATTCTCTCTACGCTTTTGAAGAGGAATTGAGGCAGGGCTATATTACGCTGCCGGGAGGACATCGCGTCGGGCTGGCCGGCAGAGCGGTTGTGGAAAAAGGGAAAGTAAAAATATTTTCCAATATCAGCGGGTTAAATATTCGTATAGCGAGACAAATCAAAGGTACCGCTGAGCGGGTTTTGCCGTTTCTGGTGGACCGGGCTACTGGACGTCTTTTTCATACATTGATTATCTCGCCGCCCCAGGGGGGTAAAACGACCATGTTGCGGGATTTGGCCCGTCTGATCAGCGATGGGGTGGGTATTTTGGGGCAGGGACAGAAGGTGGGAATAGTGGACGAGCGTTCCGAAATAGCCGGTTCATTCAGGGGAGTGCCGCAGCTCGAAGTGGGAATACGCACTGATGTGCTTGACGCCTGCCCCAAGGCAGAGGGGATCATGTTAATGTTACGTTCCCTTTCCCCCCGCGTAATTGTTACGGATGAACTGGGCCGCGAAGCAGATGCGGATGCTGTTATTGAAGCCATCCATTGCGGCGTTACAATAATCACTTCAGTGCACGGGTCCAGCCTGGAAGAAATCTGCAACCGTCCGGTAATTGCAACACTGCTGCAAAACAGTTATTTTGAGCGGCTTATTTTCCTTAGTAACGCTCAGGGGGCGGGGACGCTGGAGGCTATTGTGGAAGGGGAACGGGGATTACCCCTTTTTTCGTCTCAAAGTAAAGGGGAGTAAAGAAATTGATTGCTAAACTGCTGGGAGCAATTCTTATTGTTTTTACTGCATACTGCTATGGGTGTTCCATATCAGCTGTATATAAAAACCGCGTGAAGCGTCTGGAAGAACTACTCTTGTCCCTGGAGATTTTCAAAGCTGAGATAAATTATGGACTTTCCCTGCTGCCGGAAGTCTTCCGCTCGATTGCAGGCAGAGTACGTGGTCCCATCGGCGTCCTCTTTGCCCGGACTGAAAAGTATATGAAACTTCAGGATGGATTCAGTGCAGGAGATTGCTGGCGCAAATCACTGCAAGACAGTGAAGGGGAACTGGAACTGGACAAGGATCAGTTGGCACTGCTTAAGAAAATGGGGCCGGTTTGGGGTAAAGGGGACAAAAATGATCAACTCAAACAGGTAGCTCTGATGCAGGAGTTAATAAGACAGACTCTGCAGGAGGCACGTGAGGAACGGGTAAAAAATGAAAAAATGTGGCGCTACCTGGGCCTACTCGGGGGATGTACCATCGTCATCCTGCTTCTCTAAGAAAATGGGACAAGGGGACAGGTTCCTTGTCCCAAAAGTTCAACAAAATGGGACAAGGGACCTGTCCCCTTGTCCCACCTGAATCGTCTGGAAGGGGGATTGTATGTGGAAAACCTCAGGGTAGACCTATTATTTCAAATTGCCGGTATCGGCATCTTTATTTCCGTGCTCAATATTGTGCTTAAACAGGCGGGTAAGGAGGAGCAGGCTCAGATGCTTACGCTTGTAGGGGTGGTCATTGTTCTGCTGCTTGTTTTGCAATTGCTTGGTGATCTTTTCGACAGTATCAGGGTTATATTTAATTTATATTAGCTGTCCGGGTGTGTGAAAAATGGAAATAGCACAGGTTGTCGGTTTTGGAGTCATGGCCACTATCTTTATCCTTTTTATTCGCCAGAACCGCCCGGAGATAGCGCAACTTCTCTCTATTGCTGTGGGCATAGCGCTCATCTTTTACCTCCTTGGTTACCTGAAGTTAATTGTGGATATCATTACCGAATTAGCTTTGGAGGCGGAGATAAACGCAGTGTTTTTGCGCACGCTCTTACGGGTCATCGGTGTTGCTTACCTGGCGGAGTTTGGCGCGCAGATATGCCGCGATGCAGGGGAGGGTAATGTAGCCCTGAAAATAGAATTTGCAGGAAAACTAATCATTTTGGTTATGACTGTGCCGATCTTAATGTCCGTCCTGGAGAGCATTGTAAACATCATTCCCTGAGGTTAACGGAGGTCACGGGAGGGCAATAGTGGAGAATCAAACGGAAAGAGGAAAGGCACATAATGTTGTAAAAATACTCTTGTTTCTTCTGCCACTTATCTTTATTTTGGTCACGCCTTACGGTGGGACAAGAGTCAAGGCCGCGTTACCAGGTGAAATTGCCCCTGTGCAGGCAGGTGTTCCCCCGGCAGGCAGAGAGTTGGGGGATCCCTTTGAAATAGAGGGATGGAAACAAGTAGAAGATTACTGGCACGAATTGGAACAGGAATTGGGGGAATTTTTACCGGAATGGAGTATCCAGGATATCTGGCATCGCGATGGAGAACGGTTTATTCCAGGGTTGGGAGAGCTATTTACCGGGATGGTTCGCTATCTTATGCGGGAAGTTCTGGCTAATATTAAGCTTATGGGACAACTACTTCTATTAGCTGTGGCTGCAGCGCTTTTGAAGAGCCTACAGGGCGCCTTCGGTAGCCATGAAGTAGCCCGTTTAACAGAAGCTGTAGTGTTCTTTGTGCTACTGGGTATAGCAATTGGCAGTTTTTCCCTGGCGCTGAAGATTGGCAGGGAAGCCATTGACAGTATGGTTAACTTTATGTTGGCTCTTTTGCCAGTTCTCCTCACATTAATGGCATCGCTTGGACATGTTACATCCGCCGCCCTCTTTCACCCGTTAATTATTGTGGCGGTAAATGTGATGGCTTCACTTGTGCGTAACGTTTTTTTTCCATTGATTTTATTTGCTACCATTCTTTATTTGCTCAATCACTTTTCTCCTGATTTTAAGATTAACCGTCTTGCCAACTTGCTCAAAGACGCCAGCATCTGGGGAATTGGGTTGATGCTCACTATCTTTGTGGGGATTACGGGGGTGCAGGGGGTTGCCGGCAGTATTGGGGATGCTGTTTCATTGCGCACGGCCAAATTCATGACAGGAGCATTTATCCCGGTTGTGGGGAGGGCCATGTCTGATGCAGTGGAGACGGTTCTTGGTTATTCCCTGTTGCTTAAAAACAGTGTAACTCTTGCCGGAATGATTATTCTGGCCCTGATCATCGTTTTCCCCTTGCTTAAACTGCTGGCGCTGGTTATTATCTTCAAGTTCGCCGGGGCTATCGTGCAGCCCCTTGGGGAGAACAGTCTTGCTGATACTCTGGATACCATGGGTAGTTGTCTGACGTTAATCTTTGCCGCCGTGGCTACAGTGGCTCTCGCCTTTTTCATCGGTATCACAATAATCATTGGTGCGAGCAATGCTGTGGTAATGCTGCGTTAACGCAGGAGGGGAAGATTGTTGATTGACTCAATCGGAAATTTAATTCGTTATATTGTAATTCTTATATTCCTGGCTACGCTGCTTGAAATGATCCTGCCGCACGGTCAGTTCCGGCGCTACCTGCGTATGCTTGTGGGGATTCTGTTAATCCTTACCATACTTTCACCGATTCAGAATATTATGCGCATCGCCCCGGGGTGGGATGCGCCTGTGTTTCTGGCGGCTCCCTCCGGGAAAGAAGACTTGGCTTTAATTCTGCAAAGAGGGGAAAAGTTGCGGGAAGAGGGTTACAAGGACGCCGTAGTTAACTACCGCTATCATCTATTTACGATAGTTGAAAAATTGTTGACGCAGGAGTTTTCAGCAGAGTTGCTTGAATTGAGGGTGACCCTGGACGAGGATCCGCAAAGCACGGAGTTTGGCGCAATAAAAAATATGGTGGTGGTGGCTTGCGAAAAAAGGAGCGCTTCTTCTAGCACCGAAAATGGTACGGTGGAGGAGATCAGGATTTCTGTTAAACGTGGGGAAAACGAATTTGGATTGGCGCAAGAGAATGAAAATTCATTGGCGGACTTTCCTTCTGTGAAGGGTAAAGAAATGGTAATGGCTAATTATCTGGCCCGCTATTTCCTCCTGGCAGAGGAACAGGTGGATGTACGCCTTATTCCCTGAGAGGTGGTTGACATGGGACAAGAAAAAAGCAGCAGTAACACTACAAGCAGCAAAATATTTTCCCTGTGGCGGGATTTGTTTCAGCCGGCAGGTGGAGAGCATAAAAATAAAAAGAACTTTTACCTGTTATTAATCCTTCTCCTGGGGATAATATTAATGTTTGCCGGTCCTCTTCTCAGTGCGCCAAAAGAGGCGGAATTGATAAAAGAAGAGATAGAGATACAGCCCCGGGATATTGACTTTGAAACGGACTTGGCCCGCGCATTGGAACGGATCCTGGAACATATAGATGGAATTAGCGATGTGCAGGTATTGATAAATTATGCCGGCAGTAAAGAGGGGGTTTACGCCCGTTCCCACGACGAGAGTACCCGTATCACGCTGGAGGTGGATCGAGAAGGGGGCACACGGGAAATAGAGGAAATAAACCGGCGCGAGGATCAGGTAGTCCTGCGGGATGGTGGAGGAGGTGAGGAAGGGCTTCTGTTGAAGGAAATTATGCCTGAGATTAAGGGAGTCCTGGTGGTAGCCAGGGGGGCGGAAAACAGTTATCTTCGCCTGGAGGTGGTGCGGGCTATCCAAAGCGTGCTTAATTTACCGGTACACCGCATTGCACTTCTACCATATGGAAGTTAGCTACTATTAATACACCCATGGAGTTAGCCGTAAAGGAGGTGGCTTGGGGAGCGATGGAGAAAAAGAAGATCTGGCTGGTTGGAGTTATCCTGGGTTTAATGGTTATTTATCTTGTGGTAAATATTTTAGAAAAGGAAATGAGCCTTATCGAGGTGACACCTGATGAATCGACGGTCTCGCCTCTTTTAGCCGAAGAATTGCCCGAGGATCCAGCGCGTTGGAGGTTCGATGATACCCATGCGTTTTTTGTGGAATATCGCCTGGAACGGGATCGGGTGCGGGGTCAGGAGCTTGAGATGCTCAATGATATTATCAATAATTCCCAGGCAGGGGTGGAAACACGCCGCGAAGCAGAACTGCAAATTTTAAAACTGGTAGAGCTCATGGAGAAGGAACTGATTGTGGAAAATATGTTAAAAGCTCAGGGATATCCGGATGCAGTATACTTCGGTGGCAAGGACGGTGTAACCGTGATGATCCATGCCGAGCAACTTGGCGAGGAAGAATTCTGGCGTATTGCTGATATGGTGGCTGCCGTTGCCGGTGTTTCCCGGGAAAATGTGCAGGTTATCCAGCAGGATTAGAGTATATATACCATTATCTGGTATAGCGTATGATTTGGCCGAAAAAGTGGCCGTTAAATTTGTAAAATATAACAGTCTATGCTACAATACTAGAGTGCTTGGTTTCAACATTCAATTACAATAATTAAGGAGGGATGTTTAATGAGTGAAGGTCGTACTTTACCTTCTGAACTTGGCGCGATTCGTATCGCCGACGAAGTTGTATCAATTATTGCCGGCCTGGCAGCCACGGAAGTGGAAGGAGTAGCCAGCATGAGCGGTGGTATCGTCGGGGGAATTGCTGAAGCCCTCGGCCGGAAGAATTTATCAAAGGGTGTAAAAGTTGAAGTAGGCGAGCAGGAAGCTGCTGTTGATCTATATCTGATTGTGGGATATGGTTCCCGTATTCCCGATGTTGCATGGACAGTACAGGAAAACGTAAAAAAAGCGATTGAAACAATGACAGGCTTAGCAGTAGTAAATGTTAATGTACATGTACAAGGGGTTAGTTTCCCTCAACAGAAGGACAAGGAACCGGAAGAAGAAGCTAAGTGATAACCGCACACCAACCTGCCGGACTTGATCCGGCAGGTTGGCTTTGCTTTTGCAGAAGGGAGAACAAAAGATAATGACAGGTGTACGGACCTTCTTTACCGTTATTGGCATAATATTGTTGATCGGTGGTCTGTTGTTTGCCTTCTTTACACTGGGGGTTTTCGAGGGGACAATGTTCCTTGGTTACAACCTCAGCCACTTGGTGAACAATTATAGTTTTACCGCCCTCGGCTTTCTCGTCTCGATAGTGGGAGTGTTGCTGATCGCTCTCTTTACTTCCGGGCGCAGCAATGTAAAAGGGGAAGATTCAAAAAAAGAAGGGGGCAACATCGTAAGCTTTACAGAAATTGGGGAAGTGCGTATCTCTTTTAAAGCTGTGGAAACCATGGTGTTGGCTGCTTCACGGAAGGTAAACGGCATCCGTGAGGTAAGCACCCGAATAGACGCTACAGAGCAAGGCTTGCTAATCTATATTAAGATAAAAGCAATCCCTGAAATACCAATACCCGGCCTCGCCGGGGAATTGCAGAATAAGGTGCGGGATTATGTGCAGGAGATAAGCGGATCAAATGTGAGCGAGGTTAAGGTGCTGGTGGAAAATATCGTTCAGGACAAGATCCAGAGGAATCCCCGTTAAAGGTGTGAGAAAAATGAACGGTGATAACAATGATTTGTTAAACGGACACAATGGGAAGGTTGCAGGCGGCCTTATCGGGTTGGTCATAGCCTTAATCTTCGTTATTTTTGGTATCTGGAAGGGGCTTTTTATTATTGCCTTTGTGCTTACCGGAGCGTTTTTAGGCAGCCGTGTGGAGTTGCGCAGGGAACTGCAAAACCTGTTAGACAGATTATTGAACAGCCGGGGACGGTAGTACCCTTGCCGCCCATGCGGTGTTTTTTTTTGTTTTTAAGACAAGGGCCACTGTTACTTAAATAGTGGAAAGATGAAATGATCGGAAGAACCTTCCGGCACTCTGACTTCCAACTTCTGACTTCTGATTTTAATGTGGGAGGCTTAGCAGGTTTGAAAAGAAGATTGGCCAGGGAATGTGCTCTAAAAGCTCTGTTTATGATCGATATGGGTGCCAACAATACGGAAGAAGCCTTACATTATATTTTTGATAACTCCGGTGGAGAGAAGAATACACTGCCGGCGCGGGAGCAGGAGTTCTGTGCCGCACTGGTGCGGGGAGTTGTTTCAAAAAGGGATGAGCTGAACAGTATGCTCACCCCTTTTCTAATCAACTGGAAATTGGAACGCCTTGCGCCCGTTGTGCGTGTGATCATGCATATAGCTCTGTTCGAAACACTTTACATGAAGGATATCCCTTTCGCTGTAACGATAAATGAAGCGGTGGAACTTTCCAGGCAGTATCAGGATGAGGAATCAGCGCGCTTTGTCAATGCTGTGCTGGACAACATGCGGTTGAGCAGGGAAAAGCGCGATTAAGAATATTGCGAATATATGAGGGGAAGAGGAAATTCACTCCTCATGCCGAAATAAGGAATAAGAAAAACAGAAAAGGAGGTTGTTGCTTATGGCCGGAGCGGCCAAACCGTTGGATGTTGGGGCGATCCCTTATGAGGGGATTAACGAGATTATTGGGAATTACAAAGGGGATTCCAGTGCTATTATACCTATTCTGCAGGATATCCAGGATCTGATGGGCTATGTTCCGAAAGATGGCATCTCTTATGTAGCGGAAAAACTGGAGGTTTCAGCGGCGAAAATATACGGTATTGTCACATTTTACGCGCAATTCCGTCTTCAACCTGTGGGCAAGCATATGATCATGCTTTGTGAGGGGACGGCTTGCCATGTAAACGGTGCAAAACTTATTTCCGGTGCGATTACGGACGAGCTTGACATCAGGGGAGGGGAGACCACCCCTGACGGTTTGTTCACTTTTGAAAAGGTTGCTTGTATCGGATGTTGCAGCCTTTCTCCCGTAATGGTGATCAGTGGGGAGACTTATGCAAAACTGACACCTGAAGCCACCCGCAAAATTCTAAAAGAGTACCAGGCGAAAGAAGCAGCGGTACAAAACTAAAGTAAGGGAGCGAGGAGGTGCCTGTATGGAAGATCAGGGAAAGACAGTAATAAAGGTAGGCCTTAGTACCTGCGGCATCGCCGCGGGGGGAACTAAGACATATGAAGCTCTTGAAGCAGCGATCAAAGATAACAATCTTGATGTTGTGCTGCAGAAAACCGGTTGTATCGGCATGTGTTACCAGGAGCCAATTGTTGATGTAGTAACTCCCGATGGCACACTTTTTTCGTACGGCGCTGTAGATGAAGAAAAAGGGCGTCGTATTGTTGCAGAACACGTTCAAGGGGGCACACCGCTGCAGGATTCGCTGATTGGTGAAGAGAGGCAGTCGGTGGTGGGTGGTCAGGTCAGGATATCACTGCGTAATTGCGGCATTATTGATCCCGAATCATTGGATGAATACCGGGCTACCGGTGGTTATCAGGCTATTGAGAAAGCACTTAAAAAAATGACCCCGGAATTGGTGATTGAGGAAATGCTCAAGTCCGGATTGCGGGGACGTGGTGGAGCCGGTTTTCCCACGGGAATGAAATGGCGTTTTACCCGCATGAACAAGGGAGATCAGAAGTATATCATTTGTAATGCGGATGAGGGTGATCCCGGTGCATTCATGGATCGCAGTATTATTGAGGGTGATCCTCATGCCCTGATTGAGGGGATGATGCTTGCCGGTTATGCCATCGGAGCCTCCCAGGGTCATGTTTATTGCCGGGCTGAGTATCCCCTGGCGATCGTGCGTCTGCAGAAAGCGATCGAGGATGCCCGCGCAGAGGGTATCCTGGGTAAGAATATCCTTGATTCCGGATTTGACTTTGATTTAAAGATAAAAAAAGGAGCCGGCGCTTTTGTATGCGGCGAGGAAACGGCTCTGATCGCCTCCCTGGAAGGGGAACGGGGGATGCCCCGCCTCAAGCCGCCTTTCCCGGCGGAACATGGCCTCTGGGGTAAGCCCACCAGTATCAATAATGTTGAAACATTTGCCAATGTTCCCTGGATCATCGCGAATGGGGCGGATAAGTATGCTGCCTACGGAACAGAGAAGAGTAAAGGGACAAAGGTTTTTGCCCTGGCCGGAAAAATGAACCGGGGCGGTTTAATTGAGGTCCCCATGGGAGTCACGCTGCGGGATATTATCTTTGACCTGGGCGGCGGCGTGCGCGACAATAAGAAATTTAAAGGCGTGCAGCTTGGCGGTCCCTCCGGAGGCTGTATCCCCGAGAGCCTGTTGGATACGACGGTGGACTACGATTCTCTGAACCGCACCGGAGCAATTATGGGATCGGGCGGTATGATCGTGATGGATGAGACCACCTGCATGGTGGATATGGCCCGTTATTTCCTCGATTTCGTACAAAATGAATCCTGCGGCAAGTGTGTCCATTGCCGTCTCGGGACAAAGCGCATGCTGGAGATCCTCACACGCATCACTGAGGGGAAAGCATTGCCGGAAGAACTGGATTTGCTGGAAGAACTGGCGTACAATGTGAAAGAGGGCGCCCTGTGCGGCCTCGGGCAAACGGCCCCGAACCCGGTTCTGACCACGCTCAAATATTTCCGCGATGAATACGAAGCGCATATTCATGACCGCCGCTGTCCGGCTAAGTCATGTCCCGAACTGCTTACCTATACCATTGATATGGAGCTTTGCAACGGGTGTCGTCGTTGTGCTAAGCGCTGCCCCTCTGAAGCGATCATCGGGGAGAAGAAAGAACCCCATGTTATCGTGCAGGAGAAGTGCATTAAATGCGGCAACTGTGTTGATGCATGCAAATTCAAGGCGGTAATGGTGGAATAGGCAGTTAAATTTATAGTAAAGGGGTTGAGCTAAGCGCATGAGTTGCCTGCGAATTAATATAAACGGACGGGAACTAAGCGGCCATGGGGACCAGACGATTCTGGAGATTGCCACGGCCAACAACATTCATATTCCCACCCTTTGTTTTAGTGGCGATCTGGAGGTGTACGCCTCCTGTGGTCTTTGCCTGGTAGAGGTAAAGGGGATGCCCCGCCTGCTACGGGCCTGTGCCACGAAGATTTCCGATGGTATGATTATCCGGACGGACAATGTAAAGATTAAGAAAGCACGCAAGCTGGCGCTGGAACTGATCCTTTCCGATCACAATGGTGATTGTCGCGCGCCCTGCGTCATGGCCTGCCCGGCTAACTGTGATGCCCAGGGCTATGCCGCGTTGGTGGCCAATGGTGATTACAGGGGGGCGCTTAAGTTAATCAAGGAATTTATGCCGTTTCCCTCTTCCATCGGGCGGGTTTGTCCCGCACCCTGTGAAGACAATTGTCGCCGCAACCTGATGGAAGGCGCAGTTTCGATCCGCTATTTTAAGCGCTTGGTAGGCGATCTGGATATGGCCAGTGATGATCCGTACGTGCCGGAAGTAGCACCGGATACGGGTAAGAAAGTCGCTGTTGTGGGCAGCGGGCCGGCTGGACTTACGGCCTCATTCTTCCTGCGCCGCCAGGGACATGCTGTTAGTGTTTTTGAGTCTCTGCCGGAGATGGGCGGGATGCTTCGTTATGGTATTCCCGAATATCGTCTCCCTAAAAAAGTATTGGGTGCCGAAATCCAGCAGATTCTTGATCTGGGCGTAGAGGCACATACGAATGTCCAATTAGGAGAAGATTTTACGATTGATTATCTGTTTAAGAACGGTTTTGATGCGGTCTATCTGGCGATTGGCGCCCAGAACAGCAAGAACATGGGCGTGAGTGGTGAGGAGATGGCCGGTGTGCTGGGCGGCACGGAATTTCTACGTGCGGTCATGCTTAATGAAGCGGTGGACCTGGGAAGCCGCGTGGCCGTTATCGGTGGTGGTAATACAGCCATGGATGCTGCACGGACAGCTAAACGCCTCGGTGCGGATCAGGTAACGGTTGTTTATCGCCGGGCCCGGGAGCAGATGCCGGCTCAGCCCATTGAGGTTGTGGAGGCGGAGGAAGAAGGCGTGGAATTTTACCTGCTTGCGGCGCCCATTAAGATAGAGGGTAAAGGCAAGGTTGAGAAAATGGTCTGCCAGAAGATGCAACTTGGTGAACCGGATGCCTCAGGCCGCCGCCGCCCTGAGCCCATACCTGATGCATACTTCACCCTGGATGTGGATACAGTGATCGCTGCTATCGGCCAGGACGTGGATGTTGAGAATATTAAAAAAGATGTGGCGGTTAACCGCTGGCAGACGATTGACGCGGCAGAGGGAACCTTCCTTACCAGTGTTACCGGTGTTTTCGCCGGCGGGGATGCGGTAACAGGGCCGGGAATTGCCATTGAAGCGATTGCCGCCGGCAAGCGTGTAGCTGAGGTAATTGATAATTACCTACAGGTGAAATTATCCCCGTATCGCACCTATTTCAACATTATCAAAGAAGGGCTCACGGAAGAGAACTTTGTTGACAGGCCGCGGCAGGAGAAAGTGAAGATGCCTGTGGTGGAGCCGGAGGTGCGCATTAAGAATTTCCGTGAGATCGAACTGGGATTGACACCGGAAGACGCCACCAAGGATGGAGCCCGTTGCTTGGAATGCGGTTGCTTTGATGTATTTGAATGCAAACTGCGGGACTACGCAACCGAATATGCTGCAAAACCGGAGCGTATCATCGGGGAAAAACATGATTATGAATTGCAGATCCACCCCTTGATCGTGCGAGATCCGAGCAAGTGTATTCTCTGCGGCCTCTGCGTGCGTACGTGTACCGAGATTGTCGGTGCGGAAGCGCTCGGCCTGGTCAACCGTGGTTTTGATGCTTATGTTAGCCCTTCCCTTGATCTACCCCTGGAAAAGACCACGTGCGTGGCCTGTGGGCAGTGTGTTGCTGTTTGTCCAACCGGAGCCCTGGTGGAAAATATGCCCTTTACCAAACCTGCTCCCTGGGAGTTGGAGACGACTACAACCACCTGCGGTTACTGCGGTGTGGGTTGCAGTATCCAGGTGGAAACTGTGGGAGAAAAGATTGCCCGGGTAGTTCCTGCCAAAGGCCCGGTTAACGATGGAATTCTCTGCAAGAAAGGCCGTTTTGGTTTTGAATATGTTAACAGCGAGGAGAGACTGAAAGCTCCCCTGATCCGCGAGGACGGCGTCCTTAAGGAAACAACCTGGGACGATGCCCTCCTTTATATCGCCAAGAAGGCCAAGTCGCTCAAAGCCCGTTACGGGGGCGAATCACTGGCCGTATTCGCGGCAGCACGTTACAGCAATGAAGAGAGTTATCTCATTCAGAAATTTGCCCGTGGGGTGCTGGGGACGGATAACCTGAACAGTTTTAACGAACCGGCAAATCCGCTGACGGCCCAGATTGGTATGGGTGCCTCCACCAATTCCTTTAAGGAATTCGGCGTTGCCGATTTTATTCTTGCCGTTGATGTGGATTATGAAGATTACCCAATCGCGGCAATGCAGATCAGGCAGGCTGTGGAGAAAGGGACGGCACTCTGGATTATTCACGAAGGGCAAAGCAAACTGGGCAACTATGCCAAACAGTCCCTGCAGGTCAAGGAGGGCGCCAATACAAACTTCCTGGCCGCCCTGCTGATCATGGCCTCTGAAAAGGGTCTGGTTAACAAAGATTTCGTGGAGCAATATACGGAAAACTTCGATGAACTTACTGCTTTGCTGAAAGAGCGGAGCATTGAAGAACTGCTTCAGGGCAGTGGCCTCACCACGGATGAACTTCAGTCCTTGTTGGAAGCCTATGCCGGGGCAAAAAGCCCATTGCTTGTTCTGGGCAGCCGCAACCTGAGTGGAGAAGCGAATGCGATGCTGGCCAACCTGGCACTACTGCTGGGCAAAGTGGGAGCACCGCGCCAGGGGATTATTAACCTGCGGGGACGCTGCAACGGACAGGGACTCTTTGATATGGGTATTGCACCGGGATATCTGCCCGGCTATCAGAAGATCGAGGATGAGAAGGTACGGGAAAAGTTCACCCATGCCTGGCGGACCCCCTTACCACAAGCACCGGGCAAGCATATGGATCAGGTGCTGGAGGGCCTTGAAAAAGGTGCGATTAAGGGAGTATTTGTTTTCGGAGAGGATCCAGCGGCTGAGATGGTAGAGAAGTTGGCAAAAGCCGATTTGTTAGTGGTGCAGGACCTTTTCCTTACGGAAACAGCGCGCCGCGCCGATGTGGTTTTGCCGGCGGTCAGCTTTGCGGAGACGGAAGGCAGCTATGTGAACAGCGAAAGGCGTGTGCAAAAGCTTAATCCGGCCCTGAGCCCGGTTACAGGCATGCAAAACTGGCAGATCCTGCTCGAGTTGATGGAGCAAATGGGATACTACCAGAATCTAACATCACCGCAGCAAATCTGGCAGGAGATGACTGCTATTACCCCCTCTTTCAGCGGTATCACTTATGAAGCGCTGCAGGATGCCCCGTATTGGCCGGGAGAGCCGGCGTGCCAGGTTGATTTAATGCTGGCCGCTGTGGGCCGCTTGAAGTTTATTTTACCGTCCGGTGAGACTCCGGCTTTTGAAGAGCGGGACTCTGCCGACAGTGTGGGGAAATGGTTCAAAGCATTCCTATGGGAAAAAGGTTTGGAGTAGAAAAGATTACCAGACCTTTATGTCATTGCGAACCGCAGGCATTATGCTTACGAGCGTAGCGCGGCAATCTCACTTTTTTCAACCTGAGATCGCCGCGTCGCCCGCGCTCCCCGCGATGACAGTAATTTTGGAAACTCAGACCCATGTGTTGAAACGCATGCATTTTATCATTGCGAGCGTAGCGCGGCAATCTTGCTTTTCCAACCTGAGATCGCCAATCACGATTGCTCCTCGTGATGATATATATGGTGTAAATGGAAAGAGCTATTTTAACAGGGCAGTTATTAGAATTAAATCATAGGGAGGTATTCAGTATGGCAGCAAAGGTTATTTCCGGTAAAGAAGTGGCGGCAGAAATTAGAAAAGAGCTTACGGTACAGGTAGCAGAATTAAAAGAGAAGGGCATCGTTCCCGGGCTTGGCGTGGTTCTGGTAGGCGAAGATCCAGCTTCCGTTTCCTATGTTACCAGTAAGGCAAAAGGATGCCAGGAGATCGGCATGTTTGAAGAAACAGTTAAGCTGGCCAAAGATACGGCCGAAGAAGATGTACTTAAGGTAATTGATCGCATGAATCATGACCCCAAGATCAGTGGTATTCTGGTACAGTTACCCCTGCCGGCGCACATCAGTGTGGAAAAAGTAATCGGCTTTATCTCCCCCGAGAAGGATGTTGACGGTTTTCATCCTGTAAACCTGGGTAAACTATTGCGTGGCGAGGAATGCCCCCTGCCCTGCACACCCCATGGGGTAAAGCAATTACTTGTCCGTTCCGGCAACGATCCTGCCGGTAAGCATGTAGTTATTTGTGGCCGCAGCAATATTGTGGGTAAACCGTTAGCCGCCATTTTAATGCAGAAGGCCGCAGGCGCCAACGCCGTGGTAACAGTTGTGCACACAGGCGCAAAAGATATTAAGCACTACACCCTGCAAGCGGATATTCTCGTTGCTGCCATGGGCATTCCTCATGCAATCACTGCAGATATGGTTAAAGAGGGTACGGTGGTTGTGGATGTGGGCGTAAACCGGGTACCTGATGATACGAAGAAAAGTGGCTTCCGTCTGGCCGGCGATGTGGATTATGAGCCGATTGCAGAGAAAGCTTCGTTTATTACACCCGTTCCCGGTGGTGTGGGACCGATGACGGTTACCATGCTTCTTTACAACACTGTGGAAGCAGCCATCAGATTGAACCAAGCCTAGGAGGTAAGCGGTATGCCCGCCAAACTGATTAAGGGAGACAAAGTGGCCGCTCACCTGTATGAGGAGATGGCGGCAGAACTGAAAGATATTTATGAGGATACGGGGCTGATGCCGGGTTTGGCGGTAATTATCGTGGGAGAAGATCCCGCTTCCCTCTCTTATGTAACTAATATTGAAAAACGGAGTAAACAACTGGGTTTTGATGTTGTGGTGCACCGCTTAACAGTTGATGTTTCGGAAGGGGATCTGCTGCAGCTTATCGATGAGTTGAATTATAACGATGATGTGCATGGGATCATGGTTCAGCTGCCCCTTCCGGAACATATTAACCCCCATGTTGTTCAGGAAACTGTGGATCCGGAGAAAGATGTGGATGGTGCCCACCCTATAAATATGGGCAAATTATTCAGCGACGAGAAAGGGTATATTCCTTCCACAGTCCATTCCGTTATGCAAATGATTGAATTTACCCGCCAACCCCTCTATGGTAAAAAGGCGGTGTTGATCGGTCGCAGCAATATTGTGGGAAAACCACTTTCGCTGTTAATGCTGCGGCGAAATGCTTCGTTAACTATCTGCCATTCTTATACGGAAGATTTGCCGGAGATATGCCGGGAGGCAGATGTCCTGATCGCAGCAACCGGAAAACCGGGATTTGTGAAGGAAGACTGGGTTAAGCCCGGGGCTATTGTGATCGATGTGGGCGTAAGCCAGGTTGACGGCAAACTGGTGGGTGATGTGGATTTTGCTGCGGTAAAAAATACGGCGGGTTGGATTTCCCCTGTTCCCGGGGGGGTAGGCCCCATTACCATCACCATGCTTAAATGGAGCACTCTGGAAGCTTTTAAAAAAAGTATCGCAGCAGGTTAGGGAGACCCGCTGAGTAAGCATCGATATTGCGCTCGCGCGGGGTTAAGGTGAGGCCGCGTTAGCGGATGGGGGTTGGATATGACAGCGCAAATAATTAATGGAGAACAGGTTGCCCGGGATTTGCGCAAGCAGCTCAAAGAAGAAGTAGCTTTTTTAAAACAGGAAAAGGGAATTGTCCCGGGATTGGCGATTGTCGTGGTAAGGAGCCCATTTGCCCGCATGCATGTGGCCCGACTCAAAGAACGGACCTGCCGCCAACTGGGTATCAAATGTGAGATCATATACCTGTCGGAGACCACGACAGACGAGGAGATTATCTATCGTATTGAACGTCTGAATGATGATCGGAATATTCACGGCATTAACATTCATCCCCTTACTCCCCATTTAAGTCATACGCTTATTTCCCAGCAGGTGGATCCGGAAAAGGACGTGGAGGCGCTTCACTTTCTTAACATGGGAGATTTTCTGATTGGGCGCCCTCGCATGGTTCCCTTTGTAGCCAGCGGAATTATGAAGTTAATTGAAGCCACCGGAATAAATCTGGAAGGGAAACGGGCTGTGGTTGTAGGGCGGAGCCAGCTCGTGGGCAAGCCGCTGGCATTTCTCCTTTTGGAAAGGAACGCCACGGTCAGTATCTGTCATTCTGTGACAGCCGATCTTGATTCGTACACAAAAAAGGCGGACCTGCTCGTAGTGGCCGCCGGCCACCCCCGCACGATTACCAGTAGAATGGTAAAAGAAGGGGCTGTTGTGATTGATGTGGGAGTGAATCAGATCGGTTCACATCTGATCGGAGATGTGGATTACGAGGATGTTAAAAATATTGCTTCCTGGATTACGCCGGTTCCCGGGGGAGTGGGCCCGGTTACGATTGCCATGTTGTTGGATAATCTGATCAAGGCTGCCCGGAACTCATGAGCGAAAGGCTTGTTTTTACTGTCACCCAGTTAAGCCAGTATCTGAAAAATTTGTTTTGGCAGGACGATCAACTGCAGGATCTGTGGATAAACGGGGAGATTTCAAATTATAAATGTCATAGCCCTTCCGGTCATATCTATTTTACATTGAAAGATGAGCAGAGTGTTCTGCGTTGCGTTTATTTTCGTAAAAAGAATACATTGTTGAGATTTGCTCCTACGGAGGGGATGAAGGTAATGGTCCGTGGGAGTATTTCGCTATATGAGCGCAGTGGTTATTATCAGCTTTATGTGGAGGAGATGGAACCGGAAGGTTTAGGCGCACTTTTTCTTGCTTATGAACAACTAAAATCGAAATTATCCAAGCAAGGGCTTTTTGATGAACAGTGCAAAAAGCCTTTGCCACGTGTACCTCGAAAAGTTGGCCTGATCACCTCTCCCAGTGGTGCAGCGATCAGGGATTTCCTGACTACGTTGCAGCGCCGTTTTCCCTGTGTGCAGGTTTTACTTTACCCGGTAGCGGTGCAGGGAAAGGAAGCGCCGCAGCAGATTAACGATGCCCTAAAGGAGCTTGATAAACGGGGTCTTGATGTGATCGTGATCACCAGGGGGGGAGGTTCGCTGGAAGAACTGTGGTGTTTTAATGATGAGGAAGTGGCCCGCTCAATATTTATGCTGCGTACACCATTGGTTAGTGCAATTGGTCATGAAACCGATTACACCATCGCTGATTTTGTAGCGGACCTCAGGGCATCAACACCCACGGCAGCCGCCACAATGATCGCTCCGGAACAGTCGGAGTTGCTGCGTTATTTGAATATGCAGGAACAGTTTATGGGCAGCATTTTATTAAATAATCTGCAGAAAAAGAGATACCTGCTGGAACAGCTCGCTTCAGATAGCGCTCTTAAACATCCACGGGAGAAGCTTAACCTTGCCCATCAGCGTATTGATGAGTTGTGGCCCCGTCTCAAACGAGCCGCTGAGCTGTGCATACGCTTTAAAAAGACAAAGCTTGAGGGTTGTGTGGAGAATTTGGAAGCTTTAAGTCCTTTAAAAGTGCTCATGCGTGGCTATACCCTTGTTTATGACCGGGAGGACCGGCCACTCAAATCAGTGCACAGCGTGCAACAGGGTCAGGAGTTGAAAATATCGTTTCATGACGGGAATGCTCACTGCAGCGTGAATAAAGTAGAGAGGAAAGAAGAGGATATAAATTGACAGGCGAAAAATTAACCTTTGAGGTAGGATTGGAAAAGCTGGAGAAGCTGATCGCCGGTTTGGAACAAGGAGATCTCACCCTGGAGGAATCCCTCCAAAAATTCAAGGAGGGGATGGAACTAACCCGCCAATGCCGCAAATTGCTAACAGATGCCGAATACCGGGTAGAGATGATCCTGCAGGATGGGGAAACAGGAGAGGTTAAACTGCAGGAGTAAGTCCCGAAAATGCTAAAACAAGTTGGACAGTTGGACCGGAAAAGATAAAACCTGGAAAAGCCGGACATTCCGGCCATTTTCATTGTTTAATGGTGCCAGCATTTGGCATCTGCATAGGGAGGATGATTTATACTTTGAGTTTAATCCACACCTGGGAAGACAAAATAGAACTCGTGGACAAGGCCCTCGATTCATTTCTTCCCGGGATAGAAATGTATCCCGGGAAGATTCATGAAGCGATGCGCTACAGTGTTTTTGCCGGTGGAAAAAGGATCAGGCCTTTACTGATGTTTTTAGCGTGTGGTCTTTTTACGGACCGCTGGCAACGAGCCCTGCCTGCTGCCTGTGCTCTGGAGATGATCCACACCTATTCACTTATCCATGATGATCTTCCGGCGATGGATGATGATAATTACCGCAGGGGTAAACCTACTTCACACCGTGTTTATGGCGAAGCAACGGCTATTCTTGCCGGAGATGCGTTACTGACCATGGCTTTTGCACTCCTTAGTGGTACGGAACAATATAAAAACGAGTACAGTGAAGCTTACCAAAGCGAAGTAGGGCCTGAGATCGGTTTAAAAGTTATTTCTGAACTGGCAGAAGCTGCCGGTTCGCTGGGTATGATCGCGGGGCAGATCCTTGACTTGGAAGGGGAAGGGAAAACTGTTTCAATGGAGATGCTCGATGACATTAATAGCCGTAAAACAGGGGCGCTGATTGTGGCATCCCTACGGGGTGGTGCACTGCTGGGCGAGGCTCCTGCAGGTGATTTGCAACGCCTGAGTGTTTACGCTTCCCTGCTGGGAAAGGGTTTTCAGGTTGTGGATGACCTCCTTGACGTGGAGGGGGATGAAAATAAAATGGGGAAACAAACAGGAATGGACAGGAAAAGGAAAAAAGCCACAGTCGTTTCTCTTTGTGGCGTCACAAAGGCAAAATCGCAACGGGATACCCTCTACAACAATGCCATGCAGGAGCTATCCCCATTTGGTGAGAGCGCGGACGAACTACGCCAGCTAACCCGTTTCATTTTTTATCGGGATTATTAAGGGAGATAATAGTGGGTGAGCAGTGCTATGTGACCCCGTGGCTTAACGGTGGCGAAACATGTGCGGCTTGAGGAGAGCAGGTTACTGTGTTATAATTTAATTGGGGACATAGGTGGTGCAGTATTCTAGTTAGGGCAAGCGTTCCTGAAGGCGGGCCTAAAAATCCGCTTAAGGGCACATCAATGAAGTTCCTGGTGGCGGCCGCCGAAGCCCAGTTGGGGGTCGGTGCTGGGGGTTAAGAAGGATGGGGCGATCTACAAAGGCATGTAGGCGTTGACCCTGCCTTCGCGGAGACCTAACGTG
>SKTJ01000088.1 GCA_007122565.1 Syntrophomonadaceae bacterium
AGATTTCCGAGAAAAGCACGCTGAGAATGGAATTTATCAACGGCGAAATCTATTTATTAACGTCCCCCAATATCGGTCATCAGGAGATTCTAGCCAGACTACACTTAACGTTTAATGATTATTTCAAAGAAAGTAAATGCAGGGTATTTTTCGCCCCTTTCGATGTACATTTTAAAAAGAAAGATATTAATGAACCTGATGTCATGCAGCCCGATATGCTTGTAGCCTGCGACCTGGAGGGCAATATTACGGAAAAAGGACGCTATATGGGCACGCCGGCATTGGTTGTTGAAATTATTTCGGATAATACGGGCAGCAAGGATATGATCACGAAGCTTGATACATACAGACTCTCGGGAGTACAGGAATACTGGATTATTGACCCAAAGCAGGAAAGTATCATGATTTATTTTTTTGCTGACCATGAAATCGACCGGGTCAGAACTTATGAGAAAGGCGCTAATGCCGCATCACAGGTTTATAATGGATTATGGGCTAATGTGGCTGCCTTGTTTGATGAATTGTTGCCTTCATAGGGATCTTGTTGGGGGTGTTATGTGCACGGGCAGCTCAAGCACACTATTTTGTAGTATTATGACAATATAATCAATAAACAAACTATTGAAATATTTTCAGACACCTGCTATAATGTACTTAGAAAGCTGGGTTCCGAGAAATTGAAAAGTTACCGCAACACAGATTCCTATGGAACGGTCAGAGGCTAAAGCAAGTCCGCTTCAGGAAACGATGAAAATAGTCGATGGTGATCGTTGGGAGAGGAGTTTGGAGGTAACCGGAAGGTTCGTTGGAACCTGGCTTTTTTGTACGTTTTTATGGGAAAAAGCAAGCTTCTTCACAAGGACAGACCCCCCCATACCACCCCCTGCGGTGGCGGCACCAGCAGATGAATGAACATGCTCTCAAGCGTGCTGTGTCATTTAGAAGTCGGATTTCAGAGTGCCAGCAAGCCAGAAACTAACATTTATATCCCAGAAGCTAGACATAAGCAGGGGAGACGCCAATATCAAGCGATCTCCCCTTCACATTTCTTATCTCCTTGCTATATCGCAAGTTAGTAGCCGGGGGACTCGTCATCATCGTCTTCTTCGTCCGGCACGGCGGGTCCGTCCGTTAGATCTGGCTCTTCGCCCACACCCAGCAAGCCAACCATCCCCTGGTCACGGTGCCCGGGCTCGGTGCAATAGAATTCAAAGATCCCGGTTTCTGTTGGTGTAAACGTGATTTCCTGTTGCTCACCGGGAGCAATGCGAATGTCTATATCCAACTCGTCGATGGTAAAAGTGTGATTAATGCTGTTTAGGTTTTCTACCACCAACTGTACGGACTGCCCCAGGTCGACTGTTATGACTTCCGGATTGAATACAGAGCCGGGACCTGCTGTAACGCTCACCACTGCCTCTGTTTCTTCCCCTGGTTCGGGCAGGGGATCAGGTTCTACTGCAGCGGGCGCACAGCCCATCATCAACACAACCAACACCACCGCAAGGCCGGCCATCACAATATTTCGACGTATTGTACCAATCACCAACGGCACTTTACCTATCGTTTTTGGTAAAATCATTCCGACTTTGCCAGAGCAGTTGCTATCAACCTCATACTTATTTATTATCATCTCTCATCCCTCTTCTCCTTAATATTTTCTGCCTCTGCAGGCTCATAGTCGGCCGGTACTATTTTATATACCTGACCCGTATTCCCTGAAGGACCGGCATTTTCCGTGGTTAGTATATATAATTCATTGTCAGCATCCTGGCCGAATCCCGTTATGAAGAGTCCCATACGCTGATTCTCTCTGTTGGAAATTGCCAATTCCCTAAAGCCCCATTCTTCATTACTCGAACTTGCTGCAAACACAACGCCGTCTCCTTCACCAACAACACGACTCCAATCTCCAAAGATGTACTCCCCATACAAGTCGTTTATGGCTTCGCCCCGGTAAACATAACCACCGATTACTGCAATTCCAATCCCTTCGTTCCTGGCATTCCTGTATTCAAATATGGGATCAAGAAGAGGCTCTCCTTGCGCTCCCACACTCGGGCATTCTGCTGGAGGTTGTTCCGGATTTTCAGGGTCGAAACAATGGGTTCCTTCTTTTATATTCCAGCCATAATTACCTCCGTTTGTCACGATATTGACTTCTTCCCATAAAGCCTGGCCGACATCCGCAACAAAAAACTCATTGTCCTCCATTGCATCGAAAGAACTACGGTAAGGATTGCGTAATCCGTAAGCAAATATTTCGTCACGTCCCTCTTCTCCGACAAAGGGGTTATCATCGGGAATGGTATAGGGATTGCCTTGATCAATATCTATTCTGAGTATACTTCCCAACAAGGTGGTTATATCCTGTCCGTTTCCGATGTCGGGATGGCCCAGTCCCACGTCGTTCGCTCCACCGCCATCACCTAGCGGTATATATAGATACCCGTCCGGACCGAAAGTAATGTGTCCTCCGTTATGATTGAAATGCGGTTGGTCTATTTGAAGAATTATCTCTTCCGAAGCTGGATCCGCTGCATTAGAGTCATCTTTGCTAACCCCAAATTCCGCTATTACGGCCGTATGGTTCCAGCCCTCCGGAGCGCCAACTCTCAAAGGAGCGCTGTAATGAACAAAAAAACGGCCATTTTGTCTAAAATTGGGATGAAAAGCCAACCCCAATAATCCTCTCTCATCAAAACCAGGGTTCAGTTCTACTATTTCACCACGTAAATCCAAGAAGTATTCTTCTAGAACTCTTCCTTCCCCATCTATTACCCAAATCAAGCCGGCTTGGTCAACCACAAACATTCTTCCTGTTCCATCTTCAGGCGAAACAAAAGCTAATGGCGAGGTAAAACCCTCTGCCACCAGTTCAACTCCAATTTCCTCCAATGGCTCTCCTGGCTCTACGGGTGGTACGATTTCAACAGTTGTAGTTTCTTCTTCCATATGCTGTGTAGCGCAGGCAAAAGGAATCATTGCCAAAATCATTACCAGCGCCAAAATAATTATTGATGCTTTTCTCACACCAACCACACCTTTATTAAAGTTTAGATAAGAATATAGCCGGGCAATCATCGCTTCCATAATAACCTATTAACATATTAAACAAGACAATGCGCACAGATCCATCAGAAAATTTCCCATTAATCTATGAGTTTTTTCTTATTTATAAATAAAATAACCTGCCGCAACAGGCCAAAACAAGCTGGACATATTACCGCGCGGCGGCGAACCTTTATCCACGCGCCCATGCCTGGGCACACCACAAAAAAACGACCACCTTTATTGTGGTCGTCACTGTATTTATTACAAACCCTCGCCCCTCTTCGGGACATCGAGATGTAACCTTTTTTACGAGAAATCTGCTCCTGCAGGACAAAGTCGTGGCTCGTCCTTGCGACAGATGTTAAGAAGAAAGACGCGGGGAGCAGGAAGTCATCGCTTACTCCTGTTCCCCGCATCTCTTGCTGCTTTTTCAACTCCGGGGAGATTGGTTCATCCGGAGATTCGTTTCGTCAGATTATCTTGCTTACTGGTCTCAACATTTCGGCAACCGGGGTTTTGCCCATGTAGATTGCCCAAGCGTGGAGATCCATTATTACTCCATCACTTCGTAGCAGCACACAACTGCGTGGGCAGCTATCCAGATTTCGCTCATCCCTGATACATCAAAGTCAAATTGGTATACAGATTCACCTTCACCAGGGTATGCAATATAGTTGAACTGGCCGGGTGCGGCAGTCGGGGTCGGGATCTGGTCGCGGCCTCTCGGGGGCATTGGCAACTCTGTTTCGCCGACCCACAGGTGTACTTCGGACAGCCAGCAGTCCTCTTCGAATAGTTCGTATTCAACCCAGGAATCCTCGCCATCAATGTGAACGGTGACTGTGCCAACTAATTCACCTTTGTCAAGGTCGTTCTGGCCCGCTCCGGTATAGAGGCCAAACACATAGTGAACTGCATCTCCAACCTCGTTGGTCCAGCCCCAGGCACTGGAGGGGTTGTCTTCTACATCTTTGTTTTCCACCACTGCATCCGCTGGGTGATCACCTTCTTCTTGGTAATCTCCTTCTCCACCGTATGCCCAGGCGGTTTCGCAGACGGGCTCGAGCATATCTTCTTCGTTGATGAAGTTGTAGTAGCCTGGATTGTCAGGATCAGCATATGTGGCGCCATCAGGCAACATGACGACATATGCATACTCATAGCCTTCATCTGCCCCTTCATCATACGGGTAGACCTGAGTCCATCCGGGCTCGACAGTCTCGGTTACCCTGTAGGTGCCGGCCAGGAGGTTGTCAAAACAATACTGACCAAGTTCCAGATCATCTGTCCCGTCAGAGGTTACCGTGGAATGGATCTGGACCCAAGCTCCACCATCATCAGCGTCTTCGTCCCACATTTCCAGGATGATGGTCCAGCCAGCAAGGCCTAGCAGCGGTTCGGAGCCTTCCAGGTACTTGAACCCGCAGATCTCGTAGGTGGGAACTTCAGTCACAACGGTAAAAGCATAGGCGTAGGGACCTAAGCCAACATCCACTGGTAAAAATGCAGCTTCTGGATCATCTGGATCGAATCGTAACAGCTGATTTTGATTATGCTGTACTATCCAGAGGAAACCGAAGGTATCAGCGCCGATGCCCACCGGGAAAGAACCCAGATCGTCTCTTACTTCATCAAACGTCCACCCGTAATTTGCAGGTTCGTTTTCATCATGGGTTCCGTGGGCCAATTTGCCGTTATCGGAGGTAGCCCAGATCTCACCTTCGTACTCGATGAAACCGCGCATACCTGTGTGGCCGGTACCTACAGATACATATTCAACGTCGCCATCTGCGTCATAGACGGCAAAGTGCCTGTTTCTGTTTGTGTTTCCAAAATTGCCGGCATCAGAGATCCATACTTTGCCGTCGCTGGCAATCTGGATGGCGTACGGGTTATCGCTGGCTTGTGTAGTGCCAGGGATATCATACTCAAGGACCTCGATTCCCTCACCAAGGTCGTTGGTGTCAAAGCGGAAGACACCTGGTACACCAGCATCCGGCCAACCGCTGTCGCGGCTCGATACCCACATCCAGCCGTCATCATCGAGGGCGGTATAGTAGGGGGTGTAGTTGCCTACTTCAATCAAAGCACCATCAACTGCTTCCAAATTACCATTATTATACCAGTACTTCTGGAAGTAGTTGCCACGGTAGAAACCGATCCAGATATAGACTTCGCCTTCATCTTCCACGATGTCGATGGTCCGGGGTGCGTCTCCGGGGCCACCCACGTCAAAAATGGAAACCCGGACATCATCTTCTACCAAGCCAGCAAGGCCGCCTGCGATGGAGGTGTTATTATTTGGTAGTTCGGTAATCTCACCATCTACCGGGCTTCCGCTGATGCGGGCCACGGAGCCCTGGGCAGTTTCATACCCGTCGAAGTTCTGTAAACTCATGGTGTTCAGCGCCCAGGCGTTACCGCCAATTTCTTCAACAGCCAACCTTGCAGTACGATTATTCGCAGGTGCAGGAGCGGTTCTGTCTTCAATGGTGGAATACCGCGCTACTTCGTGCGGCGGTGCATCAGGATTCATTACTACCTTGGAAACGGTAGCTTCCCCGGAGTTGGGGATAAAGGCGTAGACGCCGGGACCTTCATGCCCCGCTGAAGCGGTAGCCGGAACCAGCGCAAACAGCATGGCCACAACCCTCAGGACTACGAGCCACTTGGATTTCTTGACTTTCATTGATTCATTCCTCCTATTATTTTTCTTTGAGTCAGAATGTACTGCCAAACCTATACTTACCTTTCATTACCGCTCTACCAACCCGCCTTCTCCACTACAACTTTTAACAAATACCTTTTCACTGTTTCACACAAGCCATCCTATGCTACAAGCCTGAAGGAGAGAGCATGGATACAGCTGAAAGTTTGACCACAGATGATACAGCATCATTGACTGCGCTTTCCCTCATAAGGGTTCTCCCTTTCCTGTTAACACCACCTCCTTCACAGTTCCTTAGACACAAAAACCGGCCAATAAATCTTTCTGGCCGGTTACGCTACTCGCTCCTGTCCGGTTAAAGCGTCCATGTATGACCGGGCGATCATCGCTTCCAATCTTAAACTATTAAGTTAAGTAATCATTCAGGTATACAGAATTCTTCGTTATGAAGATCGGTTTATAGCTTTTATCTGACTCCTGACTCCATCATTTCCTCCCAGGCGAACTGCCCGGCTCCCATCATCACCGCCGGCAAATGGTGTTTGTCCCGCCGGCTGCCTCCCACTCCCCTGCTTTTATAAATCATCCAAAGCTGGCCGAATAATCATCATTTCCACAATTTACTTATCAAGATATTACGCAAGATGAGGCTTAGAGGTCTACTAGCATGTTCCCCATTCCGTTGTGAGATTGTTCCCATATTTTGCTGAAAAACATTACTTTTTTTTGCGGATCTTTAAAACCAGGTTATGGTTCTCCAAAGCGCGGGCCCGTTCCACGGCACTGGTGCGGTTCTTTACGTCCAGCATGGCAAAAATGGTTCGGACGGCTCCTGTGCCGGCTCAACCCATTTTTCCGTTATCTCCCATGATGGCCACCTTTTTTGCGACAGGATATTATATTTCGATCCTATAAAACAAAAATACCGGCACTGTTGGCCGGTTACGCTACAACATCCTGGCTACAAGAGATCTTGCGACGGGGTTTTCGGCATCCCTCATTATACAGAAAGGCCATCTCCAAAGTAATCTCGGAGATGGCCGAAAATGGGACGAGGGACCTGTCCCCTTGTCCCATTTTAAAACATCTTTAATTAACCCTGCACCGTCTCGGCCCTATCCCGCATCCTGAGGGTAGGCACCTCTTTTTGCAGAGTATCATGTCCCAGTTTGCGGCGGTTGTTGATTTCATACCCCCTGGCACGGATTCGGTCGCTGGCAAATAGCAGTAAAAATACTGTCCCCAGGATCAGGAGGCAACCAGCCCCGGCGATAAACAAAAGCTGTTCTCCCAACGCCTGGAACCCTTGCAGCATAATTAATTGTTCGCTCATTCCCGCTGCCTCCTCTTTAGCCACAGCCTAGCAAGTAACCATGACCAAGTCACACTACGCTTCGGTTGTATTTATTATCCAAATTTTATCCGTTGCACACGACAAAAGGCTGAGCAACCACGCTTACTAGTATTTTAACATACCGTTTTTTTTCCACATGATACTATGGCACCATTTTACCTGGTTATTTAGAGTAATTATTTATCGCACTGGGACAAGGGACCTGTCAGACTGTGTGAGGCTCGGTCAAAGCCTTTACCGGCCCGGGGGTTCCACATGCTACGTGACTGAGCGCAGCGAGCCAAAGCATGTGGCCGGGCCGGTAAAGGCCACTTTAGGATCTTTTGCTTGAGACTGCGGTTTCGAACAGGTATCCTGCACTCCGGGGTATACACCTGAACATCTATTCTTTTGGGAAAATGGGACAAGGGACCTGTCCCCTTGTCCCATTTTACTCTGAGAGGGCTAGTTGTCGGTTGAACTCTACTCCGTAGGCGTGTTCTTTGGGTGTCTGTCCCGTATGCTTATGCACCACCCTGCAGCCGGTACCTGTGGTAAAGTCCTCATTATTCCCCCGAGGGAGCTGGAATGTGAGCATTAACTTACTATTTACCTTTAGCGGTCCCTCCGTGGTAAGGAAGGCCCCGCTGCTGGAGATATCCAGGATCTCCGCCTGCAGATAATCCCCCTTCCCATACTGCGGTAGCAGATGGTACTGGGCCTGTAAGCTGGTGGGGATCCGCCGGGAACGGCGTCGCTCCATGTGGGTTGGTTCCCCCTGAAGTTCCAGGGTGCAGATGTTACCCGGGCCAACCCCTCCAAGGCGGGCCTGGAGAAGATAGGGGGCATCCCTCTCCTGAGGAACCTCCAGTTCCACTTCATCATTCTGCTCAAAGGCCATGGCACCTTCCAGGGAGAGGGTGAGTTTCCCTTCATCCATACCTATCAGAGCAACTGTAACGAGAATACCTTTTTCCCTATGCCGCACCTTTAACTGCTGACCGGTCTTTAAGAGTATCATGGCTTCACCTCGCTGGTATTCCTGGCGCTGTTAAAACATAAATACTAACAAGGAGATAGTTATATGAAAACATGGATAAAATATTTAACCCTGCCAATACTCCTTTTATGCCTTTGGGGATATTTACACTGGTATATTAACCCCGTACAGCGTTTTGACATTACACATACACCTTTGGTAAAACCCGACATAACTAAAAAGGGAAATGTCGCTGATGAAGTTGCCCTTGAAGAAGTTGCCCCTGAAGAAGTTGCCGCCGAAATAAAACCTTTCAATGTTCTAATACTTGGCATAGATGCCAGAAAACAGGAAGTATCCCGGACTGATGTAATAATGTTAGTCAATGTAAATTTAAAAAATAAAGCAGTACATGTAATTTCAATTCCCAGGGATACCAGGGTCGAACTTCCCGGGATTGGTTTTACCAAAATTAATCACGCTCACCTCCTCGGTGAAATAACAGGAGGAAATGAGGGCGGGACAATAGCCTCTTTGCAAGCAGTTAGTGAATTATTACAATGTGAAATAGAATATTATGTCAAACTGGACTTTGTTGCTTTTTCTAATTTTATAGACACAATTGGAGGCATAGAAATAGAATTGGACAAACCGGTATGGTTGTCTTCCGCAAGAAAAACATTACCTGTGGGAAAGCAGCATATCGATGGCGATACTGCCTTAAAACTTGTCAGGGAACGTTACTCTCTGCCTGATGGTGATTTTGGAAGACAAAAACTGCAGTTTTTGGTACTTGAAACAGTGGCACATGAACTTCTGAAACCAAAGTCGCTATTAAAATTACCTGCTTTGGTCAACGAAGCAACTAAAAATGAAGTCGATACAAACTTTAATACCAGTGACATAATTAGCCTTGCCTGGATGTTTAAAAAATTACCAAGTGGAAGTATTAATCACTTGCAGCTGCCAGGACAGGGAGGATACGCAGCAGATCCGTTAGTTCAATCCGTATTGTATTATTGGTTTCCCGATTTGGAACAAATGCAGGAAATTTCTGAGCAATTCCGTAACTAAATTAAAAAATACGCTCCCGCAACCAGTCGGCACAGCCCACCATTATTAAGACTACAAGAAGGGGGAGTAAAAATGAAAAATGCTTGTTTATTAGTCTTATGTTTTTTTATGCATTTTCCACTACTATCATGCTCACCTCTAACAAATAATTCTGATGACCCCTCACAAGTGAAGAATTTAGATAACCTCTATCTAAATAATGAAAAAGCAATTACGCTGGTCCAACCGGAATATAAAGGTACAGTAAGTGTTGAAGAAGCAATTGCAAACAGAATCTCCCAAAGACGGTTTTCGGAAGACCCCATAAATACACGGGAATTGTCTCAAATTCTTTGGGCTGCTTACGGGGTAGGAATTGATGGAGTTACGAGTGCAACACGAACAGTCCCCTCCGCCGCTGGACGTTACCCTTTAGAAATATTCATTATAACCGGCGAATTGGAAGAAGACATAAGTTTGTCGGCTGGTATTTATTATTTTGATTCGTTAAATCACCAGCTATCCTTGGTATCAAAAGGAGATCAGAGGCAAGCCATGGCCCAGGCTGCCCCACAATATGACTTCATAAGACAGGCCCCGGTGAGTATCGTTTTGGCTGCTGAAATTGGCGGACGAAGCGAGCGTTTTGTTTATATGGATGTTGGACATGTAACCCAAAATGTTCACCTTCAGGCAGAAGCCCTTGGTTTAGGAAGTGTGGCAGTCGGTGGGTTTAAAGCTGATATGTTAAGAGCATTGCTAAAAACAAAGTTTGAACCTCTTATAATCATTCCTGTTGGTAATATCTAAGATTGCTTACTGCATCCCTGTAAGCAGCAACATCGGGCTTTTAGTATACCTTCTGCCATACAATTGCCACGGGAATCGTAAGCAAGGGAATTCTGACCTATTGGCTATGTCCTGAGTTAGTTCATGGCTTCCAGGCACCGGAAGCTTTCCCATTAAAAGACACAATAGCAGGTGATTATTTCCCCCCTGCCTTCCGTTCTATAAAAAGCACCCCGGGAGCTTGGGTTACCCGGGGTGCTTTTAAGAACTTAGTTTCTGACAGAAAATAAATGACTATTTTACGGGGCAGGTGGTGGTGGATATTGAAT
>SKTJ01000121.1 GCA_007122565.1 Syntrophomonadaceae bacterium
CCACGCACTATTCTCCTACCGCTCTCCATTTGTCCCATCGCCCTGGGGTAAAATCTCTCTGACCCGGCGCTCAAAACGATGCCGGGGTAAAAGAACGCTGTGACCGCATTTCAAACATTTAATACGAAAATCCATACCCATGCGGATAATGCGCCATGCATCACCCCCGCAAGGATGGCTTTTTTTCATCCTCACGATCTGCCCGATAGCGTACATTTAATTGTCTCCCCAGAACAAGTATCCCTTCATCGCCTTTAACCTTTACCTTCCTTAAGATGTGTGGCTATATCCTCAAACACCTCATCGATGGGACGCGCACCGTCAACAGCATGGTAAAGGTTTTTCCTTTGATAATACTCAATTAAGGGGAGTGTCTGCTTACCATAAACCTCAAGCCGCTCCTTCACGGTATCAACAGTATCGTCACTGCGCTGATAGAGTTCACCACTGCAATGATCGCAGATGTTGCGCACCCGTGGGGGATTGAATTTCATATGGTACGTTGATCCACAGCTACGACAAACCCGTCTTCCAGTGAGGCGATCAAGCAGTTCGTCCGGGGAGACATCAACATTTATTACAGCATCTATATTTAAATGCAAATCCTTAAGCACATTCTCCAGTGCCTCAGCCTGCTCTACAGTACGGGGGAAGCCATCGAGCAGCACACCAGCCACGCAATCAGGTTTAGCCAGTCTTTCTTTCATGATGTTAATAATAACTTCGTCAGGCACCAATGCGCCCCGATCCATGTATTCCTTAGCTTCTTTCCCTAACGGCGTCTCTTCTTTTACTGCACCACGTAGTATATCGCCGGTAGAGATATGCAACAGGTTAAATTCCTTAGTCACTCTCTCCGCCTGCGTTCCCTTGCCTGCCCCCGGGGGGCCCATTAATACAACTAACATTTAAGAATACCTCCTTGATAGCTCCGCATAATTACAATACACATAATTTTGACTACAATGTGAAATACTTAACCATATAAAATGGAGACCCTGCGGGCGTAATCCCCAAGGGAGGAGACACCCTGCAATGGTGCAGCTCAATGGGTTAATAATCGAAAAAGAGAGGTTCTGGCCACTTGACTGCTACCAACATCCCCGCTTCCTCTGACGTTTTTACCGTCAATCCAAGTATTCCGGGGGCTTTTATAACCTTTGTTCGTCAACTCGGAGAACTGCTCCATGATCTTGAACACCATTTTCCTCCTTTAGTAATCCTCTGTATCGGCAGCGACCGCTCCACCGGAGATGCCCTGGGACCCTTGGTCGGCAGTATGATAGCAGCTATGAACTTGAAAAATGTGGTTATCTACGGCACATTGGAGACTCCAGTACATGCCCTCAACCTTGTAAAAACATGCACGACAATCACTGCCTCTCATAAAAACGCCGCAATTTTGGCTGTGGATTCATCCCTGGGCGCCAAAAAGAACGTTGGTTGCATGCAGCTGGGAATGGGTAGCCTTCACCCCGGTGCCGGAGTGCATAAAAATCTGCCTCCTGTTGGAGATATTTTTATTACTGGAATTGTCAACATGGGGGGCTTTATGGAACTCATGGTGCTGCAGAGTACCAGACTAGGCATTGTTTTTCCCCTGGCCCGTTTTATCAGCAGAGGAATAATGCGGACGCTTTCCCTTGCTGGATATAGTAATGACAACTCTTTGTCGGATGTACAGCAGTTTTAATCTCCCTTTTTTGTTCAACAGGAATAATTTTGCCTTTTTCACCTCCAATACAAAAATTCCACGCAAACTCATAATAACCTATTCTGAAATAAAATTCTACTTTTTTTCGTACCGGCATACAGGGTGCCCTCGTGTTACGCTGGTGGACAGGGCAACCGCTTTTGCCTCTGAACCGTTCATAAGGTGTCAACCCCACGGGCGGGCACGGAGATCCGCCCCTTATACCCATAAAAAATACAATATCCCGTTTTAGCGGGTGGACAGGGTCGTCCGTCCTCGCTTTGGACGGGGTTTACATTTTTGCTTCGGCTCTTTTTGCTAAAGATTGTTCTTTACTGTCTTCTTCCTATCATCTTTTTGCCCTGAGCTTATTTTTGCCGTTGGTCCTGACCTTTTTTGCCGGCTGCTCCCACATTTTTTTCAGTTGACAGCCGTTTGTCTTCTTTTACACTCATTTTACAATTGCCAGTCAAGGTCGCCCCGTCTTCTACAGAAAGTAAGCCTACTTTCGCATCGCCAATAAGTACTCCTGTGGCACGGATATCCAGCTTGCCCTCTGCGTTTATATTTCCTTCCATTCGCCCAGCCAAAATCACATTGCTGCAATTTATACCGGCCTGCACCAAAGCCTCTTCCCCAATAATTACATTCTGTGCAGTAATATCTCCATGGAAGCTGCCATCTATGCGAATACTGCCTTTCGACTTCAGATTACCGTTCATGACTGTTTCTTTTCCAATCAACGTATCAATTTTATGCTCTGATATCTTCTGTTTGCCAAACAATAGTTTCCACCTTTCTAGGGCAAATAACCCCGTGGATCTGCCGCAACACCATTCACGAAGACCGTATAGTGAAGATGAGGGCCTGTGCTCATACCTGTATTACCTACATAACCAATAAGTTGTCCCTTAACTACTTGGTCATTACCGCTTACCGCAAAGCCGGAGAGATGTCCGTAAAGAGTTTGGTAGTCATAACCATGGTCAATTACAATTAAGTTTCCAAGGCCACTCTGATATGTACTCCGAACCACCCTGCCGTCAGCAGTTGCATAAATGGGAGTGCCCCGCGGTGCGGCGATATCGATGCCGTCGTGAAATTGCGGCCTTCCCGTGAACGGAGAGCGGCGGGGCCCGAATTCAGAGGAAACCCTCCCACGGGTAGGCCAGATGGAAGGGGTGGAAGCCAGTTCCCGCTTGTGTTCCAGAACCTCTTCTTTTAACTGCACCATTTCCTCAGTACTCTGAGGGATTATTTCCTGTAGCAGGGAAATATTATTAACTGTCCGATCTACTACCAGGTTGCCCCCACGCCCCGGTAAAACCCGTAACTGGCTCTCATCGATGAAAGCGGCCAACTGGATTGAATCCTCCTCACCTGTGATGTCGGAAGGAAGATCCACCAACCTGCGCACCTCATCTCCCATTTGCCCCACTTGCTCAACCTGAAGCATTAAATCTTCCGTAACACTGGCTAATAAGTCAAGCTGTTCGTTGAGGATACGGTTTTCATCCTGCATTTGTAGCGCCATGCCAGTTTCATCCTGAAGCTTTATGTAAGACTGAAACACAATAAATGCAACCAGTAAAGAAACAACTACCAGCACACTGGCAAGCTGCAAAACAAAAAGGGGAACACGAATATTTAGCACTGCATCCTCTGTGTGAGGGATCACTAGTACCGTAAAATGGCGCCCCTTGTTTTTCATACTCAAAACAATATCACTCCTTGCAGGTATAGACATAAAATGATAAGTTCAATAGTATTTCTCCAAGAATTAGAAAATTCCTTCTTTATATAATAAAAATACTGTAACTGCTTAGTAATAAAGTGAAACGGGTGCAGGATACCTGTGAGTAACCGCAGTCTCAAAAAAATAATAATGTTGCCTTTGCCTGAACGGTTACTCACAGGTAATCCTGAACCCCTTTGTGCTATTTTAAAGAGTGCTGCATTGTTACAAAATACTAAGCAAAACAACTATGGGAATTGCCAGTAACAGGTTTGCCACAGATATACGTGTTACCCTTAAAACATTCAAGCCAATGGCCAGAATTAATAAGCCCCCCACAGCCGTAATCTCCCCTGTCACCTCTGGCGTAAGGAATGGGGCCAATTTGAGGGCAAAAAGAACGATGCCCCCTTGGTAAATTAACACGGGAATCGCAGCGAGGCTGATACCCCACCCCATAGCAGCGGCAAACGGTATGGCCGCCGTCCCGTCCAGCAATGCTTTTGTAAATAGAATATTATGGGTACCGTAAAGACCACTTTCCAGGGAGCCCATAATAGCCATCGGCCCGATCCCGTATATAAGCGTGGCAAAAATCAATCCCTTACCCAACCTTCCTCCATCTTTCAGTTGGCCATCCATCTTTTTTTCCCAGGAATTTAACAGACGTTGGAGGCCAAGCAATTCTCCTGCCACGCCTCCAAGCACCAACGAAAGAATTAGCAAAAGCTTATTCGTACCCTGCATGGCCATTTCCAGACCGATAAGTATGGTAACAAGGCCGAGTGCCTGCATGGTTATTTTCTGTAAGTTTGGCGTAAAACGGCTGCCCAGCAGCATACCTAATAAACCTCCGGCAAAAATCGCCATGGCGTTTGCCAACACACCAAAATAGTTGGCCAGGCTCATGAGCACAATCCTTTAGCGCCGGAGCGAATAATTGACGGCCTAAAATGTTTCACGTGAAACATTTTAGCGGGAATCACCTTCATCCCTTTTCCTCCTGTAATAGCAATGCAGCAAGTCGCTCCAAATCTTCATCATTATAGTAGTATAATTCTACTTTGCCTTCCTGCCCGCTCCTTTTTATTAAAACCTTCGTTCCATAATGTTTTCGAATCTTCTCTTCCAGTTCTCCCAGAAGCAATTCCCCAATTCCCTGGTCTCCTTTAGCTTCCACGGTTGCCTTTCTTTTTTTCTTATATGATCGCAGAAGCATTTCCACCTGTCGGGCATTGAGTTGTCTGGTCACAACCTGTGAGGCTACTTCCCGTTGCCGCGCCCCATCGGCTAACGCCAGCAAGGGCCTCGCCTGACCCGCTGTCAGGACACCTTCTTCTATATAATTTTGCACCAAAGGGTCCAAAGACAGTAAACGAATACTGTTTGCTATGGAAGAACGGCTTTTACCCAGCCTTAAGGCCAGCTCTTCCTGGGTAATACCGTATTCCTGCAGCAGCATCCGGCAAGCGTTAGCTTCTTCAATCGGGTTAAGATCCTCCCGTTGCAGATTTTCAATAAGAGCGATCGCCATCACCTGATCAGCCGGGAAATCCTTCACTATTGCGGGAATAGTTTTAAGACCCGCCATGCCGGCGGCCCTTAATCTCCTTTCGCCGGCTATAAGGATATAACTATCACCTCTTTTTTGCACAATTACAGGTTGAATCACCCCGTAATTTACTATTGTTTCCGCCATTTCTCTTAATTTATCTTCGTCAAATTCTTTGCGCGGCTGGTTTGGATTAGCCTTGATCATTTTCAGAGACAACTCCACTACCCCTGTCCCCGCTTCCGGGGGAGCAAGGCCTTCGCCTTCGGGAAATATTGCACCTAATCCTTTCCCCAACCCTCGTTTATTCATCTTTCCAGCACCTCCCTGGCCAACTGTTCATAAACATCAGCTCCCTTACTGCGGGGGTCATATTCCAGGATCGTTTCGCCGTGGCTGGGGGCTTCACTCAGCCTCACATTCCTTGGTATCACAGCAGAAAATACCTTCCCGCCAAAATGCTTTTCCACTTCAGCTGCAACCTGTACGGAAAGGTTTGTCCGCACATCAAACATGGTTAAAAGAACCCCTCCTACCTTTAACCGGGGGTTCAAGTATTTCTTCACCAGTTCTATGGTCTTTACCAACTGTTCTAAACCCTCCAGAGCATAATACTCACATTGAATGGGAATGAGGACTGCATCTGCAGCCGTTAACGCATTGACCGTAATCAGGCTAAGTGAAGGGGGACAATCAATAATCACATAGTCATATTTTTTACGCACCGGCTCGAGCAGCCGTTTTAAGCGATGCTCCCGGGAGATTGTGGATACCAGTTCTATCTCAGCTCCGGCCAGCTTAATCGTAGCGGGAATGATATGCAGGTTTTCCTGCCTTGTAGAATAGATGACTTTTTCCACCGGCAATTCATCAATCAAGGCGTCATAAATACATCTCTTAATTTTTTGTTTATCTATTCCCACCCCGCTGGTGGCATTTCCCTGTGGATCACTGTCTAAAAGCAATACTTTTTTTTGAAATGAAGCCAGGTAAGCGCTCAGGTTTACAGCAGTTGTCGTCTTGCCCACCCCGCCCTTTTGATTTGTTACAGCAATCACTCCGTGCAAATTGTTCACCTCATTACAACTAATGTAAATACTCCGGTATTCAGAAAGCCTATAGTCAGAATTCAGAATAACCTAATGAAATGGTGTGTTCCCGGCAAGCTATCTTATTCCAGCAAGGGAGGATCACTTACGAAACATTAATGTATTTGTGACTACTCAGGTATAATTTGTAGCGGGATTCAGGATACCTGTTCGAAACCGCAGTCTCAAGTTAAAGATACAGGGGTTGCCTTTGCCGACCCGGCTCACATGCTTTTGCTCGCTGCGCTCAAACACGTAGCATGTGGAAACCCCGGTCCGACAAAGCCTTTTTATCGAGCCTGAACGGTTACTCACAAATAATCCTGAACCCCTTTGTGCTATTTTCAAGAGTGCTGAGTTGTTACATGTATTTAACCATTTTCCGTAATCGTTCAATTACAGTTTCTTTCTCGCATAATAATCTAAAATATGGAAGGGGTTTAAATGCATGCTCTGCGATAAGGAATTTGTAAAAGCTTCTGGTAAAATATTCGTGGAAAGATTTACTTTTCCTGCTCTCATTTTTCATCCTTTACAAGTTTTACATAAGAAACAAGAAGCAGGATACAAGAGACAAGAGGAATGACAGGGATACTGCTGACAGCCTAAAATGTTTCACGTGAAACATTCTACCCCTATTATTTAGCTGTAACCATGAGCAAGCAAGCCCGGCTGCAGGAGAGTCGGCCCTACGAGGATACACCTTACACCGGCATGACTTGCCCTTATAATGTTCTTTTGTAACCACTCAGGTATAATTTGCAGCGGGGTGCAGGATATCTGTTCGAAACCCCGGTCCGGCAAAGCCTTTTGATCGAGCCTGAACGGTTACTCACAGGTAATCCTGAACTTCTTTGTGCTATTTTAAAGAGTGCTGAGTTGTTACGTTCTCTTTTCAGGAACAAAATAACCCGGGGTTGTTCCCCGAGCATGCAGATTAAATAAAAGTAAGGACAGGTCTATGTTGCCCGCCCGTTTTTCAAGACATACGGTGAGGTTTCGGCCGCGACACTTTCAGTTATCAGCCTCCTCTTAGGGTGGGGTTGTTCCCTGATCTTTTTTAGGAAGGCGAATATATATCTCCCAGTAATCTTCCTTTTCCTGCTCCTTAAAAGAAGGGTTAAGACCGGCTTGGCGGATTACATGTACTGCTTGCTTAATCGTATTTAGGAAAATACGCAAGTCTCTCACCACCATTTTGCGACGGCCTTTTTCTTCTTTGGGCCTATGCTTCTGTTGCGACAATTCGTTAATCAGTTTCTCTGCATCGCTAACATTGAGGCTGTTTTCAATAATAAACTGTGCAGCTTGCTGTTGTTTTTCCGGGGAATCCAGTTTTAATAGGGTACGGGCATGTCGTTCCGTCAGCTTTCCCTCTCCAATTAGGGACTTAATACCCAGAGGCAGTTTAAGCAAACGAATCTTGTTAGCAATGGAAGACTGACTTTTCCCCAGGCGCTGGGCGAGCACTTCCTGCGTAAGGTCGAACTCTTCAATCAACCGTTTATAGCCCCTTGCTTCCTCGATTATATTAAGGTTTTCCCGCTGCAGATTTTCAATCAGGGCTACAGCGGCAAGTGAACTGTCCCGGTAATCCCTGATAATCGCTGGTATCTCCTGCCATTTTAACAACTTGCACGCCATGAAACGTCTTTCCCCGGCCACGATGCTATATCCGTCCTCTTCAGCTGTAACAATAATAGGCTGTAACATGCCATATGTCTTTATGGACTGGGCTAATTCCTGTATTTTGGATTCGTCAAAGTTTTCCCGTGGCTGATAGCGATTACTGTGGATTAAAACCAGGGCGATCTTTTTTACTTCTTCTGCTGTCTCCAGTCCCTGCTGTGGCTCCCGAAACTTTCCCAACATATCCATGCTGTTCACCCCGGTTTCTGTTTTTAACAACTACCCTTTGCAGGGATGTTCTTATAGGTAATGCTTTCCAAAATATTTCGACAAACTCCTTATATTTCCTTCTCTTGTTACAATATTTTTGCAGAATTACTAAAATTACTTTGAGCAAGTTGTGATGCGACAGGGGACGGTTCTCTCTGTCGCATTTTTTGTTTATAATCCTCAGTCACGGGCGGCTGTGGGCAGCCGCCCGTACGTTCAAGAAACAAGAAGCAAAAAAGGCGAAAGAAAAATCACAGGCACCCTATTTTCAAGAGTGCTGAGTTGTTACTATTTTACAGAATTACTGAACTCATGAAGCGAGTTCCCCTTTTTACCCGCGAAATGGCCTTTTTTGTGGCACACCTACCCTGCGAGGAAAACGCTGCTCCGCTTCTCTGACCTTTTCAAAAATAAGAATACACCGTTCCTTGCCCCGGGGAGGCAGCTTATAAGATATTTTATCTCGAAGGAGCCCCCCGCATCGGCTCACAATCTGCTCCGCCTCCTTCAATTCTGCTCCAGCTGAAGGTCCTTTGAAGGCCCAAAAATAGCCGCCAGTACGCAGCAGCGGCAGAGCCAGTTCTGCCAGAACGGGTAGAGAAGCCACGGCCCGAGCCGTAACCCAGCCATAAGCCTCCCGATCCTCACCCCGGCCCAGTTCTTCTGCTCTTGCCTTTAATAATATAATTTGCATTAGGCCCAGGTTATCAGTAAGCAACCGTAGAAAAGCATGCTTTTTATGAGATGCTTCCAACAGATATAATTTAATCTGTGGACAATATATTTTAAGGGGAACGCCTGGGAAACCTGCTCCACTCCCCAAATCCAGTAATTCTTTTGCAGGACAGCCTCCCGCAGCCGCCGCACCCCAGAGAGAGTCTATAAAATGATCATATAACACAGCCTCCTCGCCGCAAATTCGTGTAAGATTGTGTTTTTTATTCTCCGCCTGCAGCAAACGGTAATACTGCACAAAGAGTTCTGCCTGTCCCTCACTTAGTGAAATACCGCAGGCTTCAGCAGCGTTTATAACTTTAGAGCTTTCCATTGGTTTTCAGTAGCCCCCACACCTTCATTTACCAATACAAAAATTACTGAAAATATTATCCAGCATGTCCTCAGGCAGTTCTTCACCGAGGAGATTCTGCAGTTTTACGTAAGCCTGTTGTAAATCGATAGCAACCAAATCAAGGGGCAGGGTTTGTGTCATGGCTGATACGGCGTCTTCAAGCGTGGTAACCAATCCTTCAATCAGGGCGGCCTGCCGGGCTGCCATTACCAGCGCTCCTTCTTCGCCTCCCACCTGTCCGGAGAAAACCGTGTTCACAATAGCGTCTTCCAGATCTTCCATTCCTCTACCTGTTACGATAGAGGCTTCAATAATCCGTTTGCCCGGAAAATGCTTTTTCAGAGCATCATCCGTTACTTTAAGCTCGCGGTCAATCTTGTTACCGACTATGATCAATTCCTGTCCATCCGTATGGGGCAGGTTCTCAAATATCCAAATATCTTCTTCATCAATAGGGCTGGAAAGATCCAGCATAAAAATAATCAGATCTGCTGCTGCAATAGCACGATGGGAATAACCCATACCAATATTTTCCACTTCGTCACCGTTGCGCCGTAAGCCCGCCGTATCCATAAGGCTGATTGGAATGCCCTTGAGGTTTACATAACTCGTTAGTAAATCCCGGGTGGTTCCCGGCACGTCTGTAACAATAGCACGATCTTCTTGCAACAAATAATTATAAAGTGATGATTTACCCACATTTGGTTTACCTGTAATCACTGTGCTTAAACCTTCCTGCATGATGCGGCCCTGAGTACTGCGTCGACAAAGTGATACGGCCTTATCATACAACTTAATCAAACGCTCCCTGAGTTGGCAGTAGTCCACCGTTTCCACGTCTTCCAACGGAAAATCAGCGTCTACCTCGATATTAGCCCGCAGACTCAATAATTCTTTACTCATTTCCTCAATTTCCCGGGAAAGAAATCCTTTCAATCCCTGTAAAGAAGAATACAGTCCCCGTGCAGTTTTGGCATTAATAATGGAAAGAACACTTTCCGCCTGCATCAGATCAATACGTCCGTTTAAAAAAGCACGTTTGGTAAACTCTCCTGGTTCGGCCAGACGAACTCCCATTCCCATAATTAATTTCAAAATATTCCCCAGGGGGACGATCCCCCCGTGAGC
>SKTJ01000069.1 GCA_007122565.1 Syntrophomonadaceae bacterium
TCGATTAGTGAAATGTGTAAAATAGCAGGCATTGTCCGTTCTGCCTATTACAAATGGCTAAACCGCCCGGAAAATGATGCAGACAAGGAGAATGCTGTCATACTAAATGTCATGGTTCAGCTGTATACTGAGGTCCAGGGTATCTATGGGTACCGTAGAATGAAGCTGAACGTAAATAAAAAGCTTGGGAAGAATTATAACCACAAAAGAATCTATCGATTAATGAAATCTGTCAACATGAAGTCAGTTATTCGCAAAAAGAAAAAGAATTATATACCAAGCACGCCTCAAATTACTGCTGAAAATGTATTGAACAGAGAGTTCCATGCTGATAAGCCAAACCAGAAATGGCTGAGTGATGTAACCGAGTTTAAGCTTACAGATGGAACAAAGGCTTATCTAAGTGCGGTACTGGACCTGTATGATAATAGCATAGTTACGTACCTCCTTGGGCGCTCAAACAACAACATGCTTGTATTCCAAACCTTCGACCAAGCAGTTGCTACCAATCCTGAAGCCAGCCCTCTTTTCCACAGTGACAGGGGCTTTCAGTATACAAGTAAACTTTTAAAAAGAAACTTGATGATATTGGAGCAACACAAAGTATGTCACGCGTCAGTAGATGCATTGACAACGGCCCAATGGAAGGATTCTGGGGGATTATTAAATCAGAAATGTACTATCTGCGAAAGTTTAAAGATTTTGACCAGCTTCAAGAAGCAATTGACAAGTATATGGTCTTCTACAACACAAGAAGATTGCAGGAAAAACTAAAAGGCCTGGCTCCTATGGAGTATAGGAACCAGACCTTAGCGGCATAAATTATTTATTTGCCTGTCTACTTGACAGGGGGCAGTTCGTTTTTTTGCCCGGCGGCTTTTTAATTGTTTTCACCTCACCATATATGGAATATAATGAAATTAGAAAGGTGGATAAATCCACCAAAGGAGGCGGATAAGGTGGTTCGTATGGCCGATCTGCGGGACCGTGATGTTGTTAACGTGAATGATGGAAAAAGATTGGGAATCATCAGTGATATCGAAGTGGATGTGGAAAGGGGAAGGATCAGAGCCATTGTGATCCCCGGGACGGGCGGTTTCATGGGAGTGCTCAGTCGGAAGCACGATCTTGTTATTCCCTGGGACCAAATTGTGAAGGTTGGTGTTGATACCATCCTGGTGGACTATCCTGTGGATACGATTATGGATTAGTATAATCAGAAGTATGCTAAGAGGGGGAATGAAAATGGACAGAGAGCAGGCACTTTTCCGGATAAAAAAACTTTTTGCAGGGCTGCCCCGCGTGGACTTGGGTTTTTTCCCCACCCCGCTGTACAAGCTGCAGAATATCTCCACCCATTTTGGTGTGGATATCTATATGAAACGGGATGATTTGACAGGCCCGGGCCTATTCGGCGGAAACAAGATCAGAAAACTTGAATTTCTCCTGGGGGAAGCAAAAAGTCTGGGGGCGGAATATATCATCACCTATGGTGCTACCCAGTCTAACCATGCCATGCAGACAGTAACCGCTTGTCGCAAATTGGGGCTTAAGCCTCTGTTATACCTGATTTCCATAGTAACTCCCGATACGGTTAATTATCGCGGTAATTTGCTGATCAATAAAATCATGGATGCGGAAGTACATATCATAACTCCTCCTACCGGCAATATGGAGGGAGCACTTGGACTGGCTCGTGATGCCGCAAAACAGCGTATAAAGGAGTTGGAGGCGGAAGGCTGCCTCTGTTATGAGATCCCCGTAGGCGGGGCCAATACCATCGGCACACTTGGGTTTGCTTCCGCTTACCTGGAGTTGGCGGAGCAAATGTTACAGGATTCCAATATTAATATAGACTATATTTATCATGCCACGGGTACAGGGGGGACACTTGCCGGCTTGCTGGCGGGGAAAAAGCTCCTGGGGGATGAGGTCAAAATAATTCCGGTGGATGTTGGCCTGGCAACTCCCGGTTATGAGAAAGAGGTTAGCAAACTGGCCCAGGAGGCTTTATCCATAATGGGATCAAAAGAAGAGCTCTCAGATAGTGAAGTTAAGGTGGAAAAGGCTTACGCGGGACCGGGATATGAGGAACCATTCCCTGCCTCCAACGACGCACTGAAACTGTTGGCCAGGGAAGAAGGTATCCTGGTTGGGCCGGTCTATACAGCCAAGGCTCTTGCGGCGCTCTTTGGCCATGTGCAGGAAGGAAGAATCAAAAGAGGCAGCAAAGTTCTTTTTTGGCACACAGGCGGGATAGCCGAGCTCTTCGCTGAATCAGAAATGGTGGGAATGTTGTATGATTGAATAACAAGAAGTAAGAAACAAGAGACAAGAAAGCAAAAACACAAGACCTACAAGTGGTGGGGCTGCCGATCCTGCCGCCTGGTCAGTTGACACTAAAAAGGACTACGACACAATAGGAGCAAGAGGGGTACAGGGTTGCGCGTGAGGGGCATTCAGGGTCCCATTGGAGATACACCTAATAGAAATTTATAACTATTGACTATCGATATTTGACTTGTGACTGTCATTTTGCAATCTGGACATGCTTCCAGTGTTGTTATATAATGTAAAAAGTAATCTTCTTACTACTAACAACGCTCCAGCTCATACCGCCCAACCACCAA
>SKTJ01000241.1 GCA_007122565.1 Syntrophomonadaceae bacterium
CCCCTTACGGATGGGGAACGGCAGGAGATGCTCGGGGCCATGGGTGCCGAGTCAGTCGGGGATCTTTTTCAGGACATACCGGGGGAGATCCTTTTGCCGGGAGCATTGAAACTGCCTCCGCCTTTATCGGAAACTGAAGCTTTTGAGCATCTCAGTGCCCTGGCGAAGAAAAATAAAAACAGCAAAGAATACGTTTCTTTTTTAGGCGCCGGTGTTTACGATCACTTTATTCCCGCCGTGGTCAGGCATATTACGGGCCGTACGGAATTTTACACGCCATATACGCCCTATCAGGCCGAAGTGAGCCAGGGAGTGCTCCAGGCCATCTTTGAATACCAGACTCTGATCTGTCAACTTACGGGCATGGCAGTAACCAACGCCTCCCTGTACGACGGTGCCACGGCTCTGGTGGAAGGTGCGGTGATGGCCTGCAGCATTACGCGCCGCTCCAAGGTACTCATTTCCCGCGGCGTAAATCCATTTTACCGGCAGGTTCTACATGCCTATTTTTCCAGCAGAGACTATGCAGTGGAAGAGATCCCCATCCAATCAGGAACAACGGATTTAGCCCAACTGAAGGATTTACTGAGTAAGGAAGCAGCGGCGTTCATCGTGCAGACGCCAAATTTCTTCGGCCTGCTGGAAGAGCTGCCGGGAGTGGCGGATCTGCTGCATGAACAGGGTGGCCTGCTACTCATGGTTACGGATCCCCTTTCCCTGGCCATTAGTAAGACACCGGCGGAAGTTGATGCGGATATTGTGGTGGGGGAAGGCCAGTCTCTGGGAAACACCCCCTCCTTTGGCGGCCCCCTGCTGGGCTTTTTGGCCACCCGGGAAAAATATTTAAGGAGATTGCCCGGGCGCATTGTGGGAGAGACAGTGGACAGAGACGGAAAAAGGGGTTTTGTGCTCACGCTTCAGACAAGGGAACAGCATATCCGCCGTGAAAAGGCCACCTCAAATATCTGTACTAACCAGGCTTTAAATGCCCTTGCTGCAGCCGTATACTTAGTTACACTGGGCCCCCAGGGTTTAAGGGACGTAGCCGAACTCTGCCTGCAGAAAGCAGCCTATACCCGGGAAAAAATAAACAGCCTTAACGGTTACAAAACGCCTTTTTCCGGCAATTATTTTAAAGAATTTCCCGTCACTATACCGGGGGAAGCAGCTGCATTAAACAAAAAGCTGTTAAAAAGCAATATTATCGGCGGCCTTGATTTGAGCAATTATTATCCGGAACTTCAAAATACGATGCTCCTCTGTGTTACAGAAAAACGTACCCGCGGCGAAATTGATCTGCTGGTGCAGGAATTGGAGGCATGGCAATGAAGAAAGGGAAAGCATTAATATTTGAAATGGGCCACGGGGGACGCCGGGGTTACTCCCTGCCGCCCCTCGATGTTCCGCCAAAACCCCTGGCAGAGCTGTTGCCGCAGGAATTGGCGCGCCGGCTGCCCCTTGATATACCTGAATTGTCCGAAGGAGAAATTATACGCCATTATACCAACCTATCCCGCAGTAATTTTGCGGTGGATGTGGGTTTTTATCCACTGGGGTCCTGTACAATGAAATATAGTCCGAAGATCAACGAAGAGGTGGCCAACCTGCCCGGCTTTGCTTTTTTGCACCCCTGCCAGGATGACGCCACAGTGCAGGGGGCGCTGGAGCTGATCTACCGCACGGAGGAATGCCTCAAAGAGATTACGGGTATGGAGCGCTTTACCTTTCAACCGGTGGCTGGCGCACACGGTGAAATTACGGGGCTGATGATGATTCAGGCATACCACCGTGCACAAGGGGAGGAGCGCCGGCGCGTGCTTGTGCCCGACTCTGCCCACGGCACCAACCCTGCAACGGCGGCGATGGCAGGCTGTGAGGTGGTGCAAATTCCCTCTGATGAACGGGGCCTGGTGGATATTGAAGCGTTGCGCAATGCAGTGGATGAGCATACAGCCGCTTTAATGCTCACCAACCCGAATACGCTGGGCCTTTTTGAGGAGGATATCCTGGAAATCTCCCAAATCGTCCATGCTGCCGGAGGCCTGCTTTACTATGACGGGGCCAACTTGAATGCAATTATGGGTTATGCCCGCCCCGGCGATATGGGTTTTGACGTGGTCCACCTTAACCTGCACAAAACCTTTTCCGCCCCCCACGGCGGCGGCGGGCCGGGCAGCGGGCCCCTTGGCGTCACAGCAGCGCTCGCTCCCTTTTTACCCCTGCCTGTTGTGGAAGCGGGGGAAAACGGATTTTATCCCGATTATGAGCGGCCCCAAAGTATCGGCAAGGTGCACAGCTTTTATGGCAACTTTGCCGTAATTGTGAAGGCGTATACCTACATGCGCATGCTCGGGGCCGAAGGGTTAAAGCAGGTAAGCACGGATGCGGTGATCAACGCCAACTACCTGATGAACCGGTTAAAGCAGTCCTATCATCTTCCTTACGACAGACTTTGTAAACACGAGTTTGTCCTCTCTGCGGTCAGACAGAAAAGAAAAGGGGCGTCGGCAATGGACGTGGCCAAGGCAATCCTGGATTACGGCATGCACCCGCCAACCGTCTATTTCCCCCTGATCGTCAGTGAAGCCCTCATGGTGGAACCGACGGAAACGGAAAACAAAGAAACAC
>SKTJ01000070.1 GCA_007122565.1 Syntrophomonadaceae bacterium
CACTTATGCTTATTTCACACCTCGTATGAAAATATCTGAACTGACGTTATAGCACATCACCATATTTTCATCATCACAATCTGATTTAATATTATTATTTGCGAAATATGAGTTAAGAATTGCTTTGTTCTCAGTATTATTTTAATTTTGGCTTATTTTAGTTATTTGTGAAGGAATTTCTAACTAGAGCAGCGAAATATGACAGAATTCTGATTTAATCTATCTTCTAATTATGTCTATAATGTGAACATAATGGTTTGTATGAATAACTAAAATAAAACACCCAAAACAGAGCAAAGTGGCAATATAGTTTGCCTAAGTATTTGCAATAGTAGAGGCCATGGATATTCAATCAATGGGACTTATCTTGTTCAGAAACAAAGGGAACCGGCAGGAAGCCTTATAACTAAGGAGGTTTACAGGTCTGAGCTACAGGAAATACGTCCGATGGACAGCGGTGGCAGTTCTTATATTATTACTTTGTTTGTCTGCCTATACCCAAATTGAGGTATCCCGGATTGAACAAAAATTCCCGCCACCTGGCGAGTTCGTTGCAACGGCAAATGGAGAGGTCCGTATCCATTACCTGCGCAAGGGCTCAGGAATTCCAGTTGTATTGTTGCACGGCAGGGATGGATCATTACAAGAATTTACTTTATCTGTTTTCGATGAAGTGGCCGCTGACTATGAAGCAATCGCACTGGACCGGCCGGGCTATGGTTACAGCGAGTGCCTGGACCCTGATAAGCTTACTACTAAAGTACAGGCGCAGTTGATTAATGAAGCACTTAACAAACTTGATTTGGAAAAGCCTATCATTGTTGGTCACTCCTACGGGGGAGCGGTGATGCTCCAGTATTTGCTCGATTATCCTAATCAGGTAAGCGGTGCTATATCTCTTGCCGGAGTGGCTTATGTGGATGATCCCCCTGATCAGAGTTTTTTCGCGCTTCCCCGTTATCCCGTGATCGGCCCGCTTCTGACAAAAACGGTTCTAGTACCCCTTGGCAGGCCAATAGCAAGAAGCATCTATGAACAGGTCTTCTACCCTGCAGCAGCACCTGAAAGGTATGTAAACGCCGTTTCTTCGTTATATATCCGTCCGGCCCAATTCACCGCTACTGCTTACGAACTTGCAGCGATGTATGAGTCGCTGAGTAAAATCAGCCCACGCTACAATGAGATTACAGTTCCTGTAACCATCATTTTCGGGAGTTCCGACCAGATGCTGAACCCTGTGGATGATGGCAGACGTTTGTACGAAGCTTTACCTGATGCGAGAATAATAATTGTTGATGATGCCGGCCACAAAGTTCATCATACACATCCGGATGTAGTGATGGATGCGCTTAAGCAGTTAGCAGGAACTTAAAATGACACAAAGAATGCATCTGGGACTGCGGTTAGTGTAAAATTACTGTAGGCTTTTGGGAAGGATTTTCCAAAAAGATACATGGCTGGGATTTAGGCTGTTGGGCGGAGAAGCGCTGCCTCAACTTCTTATTCCCCAGCGTGCCAATATAGAGGCTAAAACCAGCACTGCCACCAGGATTAAAATAAAGAGGCCGGTCAGATTAAAGAATGCGGTCAGGGGACTTTTTTCAAAGAAATCACGTTTCAACAGGGGCAGGGTCCTGACCGTATGAATCATTTCAGTCGGGGTGAATGCCTCCTTTTTTCCACGCTTAAGGCATATTTTCCCGTGTTGGGGGCGGACACCATTGCACGGGGGCTTGGGGCTTGTTATCTGTCTGTCACGTTCTGATTTGGCTAAAAATACGAAATCGCATGGTGCGGATCGCAGTACAGCGTTCGGTGAAATTCTTTTGGTTTACTCGGCTAATACTAAATGAAGTATAGCGGGGTTCGGAAAGGACTTCCTACTATATATAGCAGGTTTAACCTATGTATCGTGCATGTACGAGGAGGACATTAATGATAACCCTGTTCGATCTAAGAGATAAAAAAGATGGGAAAATCTATGATCTTATCCAAAAACTATTTAATGAGCCTTTGAAAGTTGTAAGATTAGGAGATCAATCCATTAAAGCATGCATAGGCTGTTGGCACTGTTGGCTAAAGGCCCCTGGCCTATGTGTGATGAAGGATAAAATGGAAGATTGCTACTCCGACTATGTAAACAGTGACACTGTAATTCTACTATTGTCTACAGCCCAGGGGTTTATCAACCATCAAGCTAAAGCTTTTTTGGACAGGACAATACCCCACTACCACCCACATATAGAAATTGTAAATAATGAATGTCATCACGTTGCTAGGTACAAGGGTTATCCTGATATGGTATTTTACTATAATACAGACGACCTATCACAGCATGAAGAACAAGTTATTGAGGATTATTTGTATCGTACGGCTTACCATTTTAAATCTCGAGCTTACCGTATTGTGAAAGAGGACAGCTTACACTTGCACCTACTAATATCAAGGAAGGCAAAAAATAAGGTTGTGGCTTTTACCCCAGTTCTGCCCATGGAAAAACTTGTGATATACAACGGTTCTCCTAGAAAAAGTGGCAGCAACTCAGCTCTTATTTTGCAGAAGGCCGTAAATGTCTTAGGTAACCGGATCGAAATTCGTGACTTAAAAGAAAGAGATAAATGGGATG
>SKTJ01000107.1 GCA_007122565.1 Syntrophomonadaceae bacterium
CCCGCTTCCTCTAACTTGGCCGTCAGCGGTTTTAAATGATCCATCAACACATTTTCAATTATTACTCCGTCTCCCGCCATGGCCGCTGCAATCATGTAAGTGCCTGCCTCGATGCGGTCAGGGATAACCCGGTAGCGGGCACCTTTAAGGGAGCTAACTCCTTTTATTCTTATGATAGACGTTCCCGCTCCACTAATACTTGCGCCCATTGCCGTAAGAAAACCGGACAACTCGACCACTTCCGGTTCCTGTGCGGCGTTTTCAATAATAGTTTCCCCTTTGGCCAGTGTGGCTGCCATCATAATGTTCTCTGTAGCCCCTACGCTGGGGAAGTCCAGGTAGATGTGGTTACCAATCAAACGGTTACTGCTAGCTTCCACGTACCCATTTCCCTGAGTAAATTTCACTCCCATTGCCGCTAAACCTTTCCAGTGAAGATCCACGGGGCGGCTACCAATGGAACACCCGCCCGGTGCAGATATTTTTGCCCTGCCAAAACGTGCTATAAGGGGTCCCAACAACAAAATGGAGGCTCTTATTTGATTAATCAGCGAGTGCGACGCCGTAAAACGATTGACCGTTGAACCATCCAGGTACAGGTTACGTTTTTCGGTCCCGACCCCCATCCCTATTTCAGAGACAATTTCTTTCATGATACAAACATCCAGGAGGCAGGGAACGTCTTCAAGAACAACGGGTTCATCGGTTAACAGTGAGGCGGCTATTAATGGTAAAGAAACATTCTTAGAACCGCTAACCCTTACCCGGCCTCGAAGCGTGTGTTTTCCTTCAATAATTAATGATTCCATAGTTTCTGACTCCTGTATATCTTCCAGCTCTGAGTAACCACTGTTACAAATGGCATATCGGTAGCTGACATACCGTAGCTTTTACCACTTAGTACAATCATCATAATTGCAAACTCTCCTGTGTCTTTCGATTATTGATAATATCTAATAATTTAGTAATACTCCAAGCGAGGATAGCATAAACAATCATTGCTATAATAAGAGATGGCTCTAAAACCGACTGTGTTTCTATACCCTTTGTGACGGCCATTCTGAATATTCCAGCAAAAGGAGCCAGAAATAGGTTTGTAACAGAATAGATGATGGCCACAAAGGTGCTTTCAGGATTTGCCCCGAGAACTTTAAAAACAAGCCTAAATACAAACAATACTTGTAAAGCACCCAGGATATAATAGATAATTCTTCTGGTTTTTATGTTTCCTTTAGTTTCATGCACCAAATTGATTTTTTCCATTGCTTGGTCGCCCCTTTTTGATCTTGCTTTCAATCCCATCAGTCTTCCGTTCTATTTCAGTTTAGTGTTGACATTAGCCCTGTGCTTTCTCCTTCAGCCTGTTAAGGTCGGCCTGCCATCCATCCAGTTGAACCTCTTCTTTTGCCGTGACAGTTCTTTCTCGTTCAAATAATTCTCTTCCTCATCACTTCCTCGCTGCAGCATGTACATGTTTTCACATCTTACAACCCCTACGGATACCCCCTTATTACAACCTTCTTTAACATATTACCGAACGGAATGCTCAGAAGTCTATTAGCATTATCCTCATTATTTTCAATTCACACCTTTGGCTTCCACGTGGGCAGTGGATATGGATTCAACAGCTTTGGAAAAGGAAGTCTCGAAACCGAAGGATTTCTGGATATAGCTTATGTCGTTGTCGATGGTTTACGGCCCTTTTTTGTCGCTGGCAGGGCAGTGAAGAATTAGGAATTTTAACTTGCACTTACAGCGCTGCATTTTTCCCTATTGGATAGTTCACTATGCAGGTTCTGCAGACCTCGATGGAGGAGTTGCTTAACTGCACCCTCTGATTTGTTCAGGATGCAGGCTATCTCTTTTAACTTTAAACCCTCGGTGTAACGGAGCAGTAAGGCATCCTGCTGGTTCGGAGGCAAAGATGCTACAATGTTCAGCAGCTCAGCTCTTGATTCTTTTGCGGTAACAATGCCTTCCACAGTTACAGGGTCCGGCTGGTCTGTATCGTTATCGTAAGCGTATAAGGTTTCGCGATTGTTTTTGCGGTAGTAGCTGATCACAGTGTTTCGGGCGATGGTGAAGAGCCATGCCTGGAAAAAGCCTTTGTCTTTGTATTTGCTGATGTTTTTCAAGGCTTGATAAAAGATATCCGAAACGATGTCTTCAGCAACGTTGCTGTTGCCGACTTTATAAAAGACGTAGTTATATATCTTTGGCAGGTAGTAGTTATAATGATGAACGAAATACTGCGGATCTGATTGGGATTTGGCAATTATTTCGTGTTCATTTTCCATTATGGTGTTCCCTTCTTTTAAATGCAGCTTGCCATTATCATGCATCGGTTACCGTAGGCACCGTTACCTCCATGATAATCTTAACGTAATTGATCACATCGCCAGAGCTTTGCTTCACTGTGTCAACCGTTTCACTGATCCCTATGCGATTACATCTACAGAGTGAACTACTATATCAGCGCCGTCTTTTAGCGAACTGGAGATGGCACTGACATTTTGTAGAATCAGCGTCGCGTTGGCTCCAAATACCCGGGCGCTCAATTGCACGTTGATCGCAATATAGTCTGTCCAGCGCCGAATCAACACTGTTTTTATTCTACTTTGATA
>SKTJ01000152.1 GCA_007122565.1 Syntrophomonadaceae bacterium
AAAAGGCTTTGCCGGACCGGGGTTTCCACATGCTACGTGTTTGAGCGCAGCGAGCCAAAGCATGTGAGCCGGGTCGGCAAAGGCAACCCCTGTATCTTTAACTTGAGACTGCGGTTTCGAATAGGTATCCTAAACCCCGCTGCAAATTATACCTGGGTAGTTACAATAATTTTTACTTGAACAGGCATGCGGAAATAAGGAGGGGGACAAAGAGGTAACAGATGAATGGATTAGGAAACGCTGGAAACGAGTTGTTTACATTAATGTTTCCAGTGGTAAAGTATGTTCATTCATATATTTACGCCGGGTGGCTTCCCCGCCGCGCAGGTGCCGTTCCGCCTTGTTCCGTTCAAGCACCCGGCGCACATCCCCAGCCAGTTGGGAATTAAGCTGGGGTAGGCGTTCCGTTATATCTTTATGCACTGTACTCTTGCTCACACCAAAGACCTGTGCCGCCTGCCTCACCGTATAACCCGTCTCCAGGATACAGGCGCTAACCTCCATAACTCTTTGGAGAATATAATCATGCATGGGAACGCCTTCCCCCTTTTTCTGCTTATTCATTTGTGTCTGTAAATTTATATGTTGCATGACCATGTTTAATTCCTCGCTGTTATGAAGTTAAGCGGATCCACGAAAGTACCGCCTTCCCGTACCTCCAGGTAGAAGAGGGGATTATCCAGGGGAAGGCCTTCTTCTGAAGGTAAGAGGGCAGGAACTGATTCTTCCGAAGACGACGGACACTTTTCTGTTCCCACTTCCGGAAAATCATTAATATAGCCACTAAAGACGGTACGTATTTCCAGAGATTGCCCATCCCCAGTGGTGGGACGGCCGCTTACGGGTAGGGATCCTTCATACTCCGGCTGCTCATCACGGCCAGTATTATAAGCCATGAGGCCGATGTTTTCTCCCCTGCTTACCAGTGTGCCTTCTTTTACCCATACCTCACGCATATTACCGTAGAAGGTACTATATTCACCAATGTGACCCGTATGTTCAATGAGGACGGAGCAACGGTAATGGCCGTCCATAACCTTTACCTGGGTAACCACCCCATCCCAAAGAGCTGATACAGGCGCGGAGGGGGTTGTACGCAATAGCACGCCGCGGCTAAGATGATGCACCACACCTCCGGAAGGAATACTGGTGCTGAGATAATTACCGAAAGGCAGAGCAATTTCCCAGTGGGACAAAGGATTAGCCGGAGCAGGCAGCTCAGTCAACTCTTCCTGCTTGTCACCGGGGTCATCCCCGGGATCATCAACAGGGATATGATCTGCGGTTTCACCTGAAAGCGCTACAACATCGCTGTCCGTTTCACCGGGTTGCTCCAATTTTTCTGACTCCCTGTCTTTTTCTTCCTCGTCAACGGGTAATTCCATGGCCGGATGTTGCTCCCCGCTTTCCTGCTGCCTTATTCCCTCAAATCCGGGAAGTTCCAACTGTGGGGACGAACCCCAGCGCATCACCAACACGGAAAAGGCTACCACTACAACCAGCAGATAGGTCCCGGCAATTATATAGTACCTGCGCAGGCTATCCTTCCCGTCACCTTTGCCGTCTTTTCCACTACCTTTAAACAATTTTTTCCAATTCAAGTATAAGGGCATAGATTGCACCTCCTCCATTGCCGGATATTATATCCAAATAGTATTCGCTTTAAACTTCCAGATGGAAGAAATTATGGCCTCGGCACAGGGGAGGAAGGAGTGTGACCAAAATTTATAGATTAAATAGGTGAAAAATAAAAGAAAAAGGTTATTTTCCTAAGCGGAGCGAGTAAAAATTAATATGGACAGAATACGCTGGCGCAAAATGAGACGACGCTATTTCCGGCCAAATTATTTCCCCCGTGCCCGGAAAAAAGCTTTATGGAAATGGAAATCCTTTTTTATTTATCTGGGGGGTATGGTGCTCCTGCTCGTGGCAATGCCCGCACTGCTTGCAGGGGGTGACGTGCAACCCGTCGATGAAGAAACGGAACATGGCAAAGCAGTACTGCCGCCTCTGGGAGAGGAAATTTTAAAGGTGCAGGTGTACCTGGTGGAACAGGGCGAAATAGTGGAGATGGATCTGGAAGTGTACACTGCCGGGGTTGTAGCGGCAGAGATGCCTGCTTCCTTTCATACTGAAGCCCTCAAGGCACAGGCAGTGGCCGCACGCACCTATACTCTGCAAAAAATGCTGTCACTGGGAGGGCGCGGCTGCGCCAGCCGGCCCGGGGCTGATCTTTGCACCGCCAGTACTTGCTGCCAGGCCTGGGATAGGGGAGCGGCACAGACAATGGCCCTCAACAGCATGGCAGAATTCAGTGGTGCCGGAACGGAAGAGGTAATAATTAAGGAAATAAGTGCAGAAACAATTACTACGAAGGGAACGGTGCTTCATTATTACGACAGGGTGACGGCGGCTGTGGAAGAAACGCGAGGGCTGGTAATCAGTTATGGGGACGAATATATTGAGGCCGTATACCACTCCACCTGCGGCGGCATAACGGCAGCGGCGTCGGAAGTATGGGGGCAGGATTTTCCGTATCTGCAGCCGGTGGAAGACCCTTATTGCAGTCATTCTCCATACTATCGTCAGGAGATACGCATGGACCTGACAGCTTTCCTGGCAGCTGTGGGGATGAGTATGGGGGACCGGGAAGCCGTCCCTGTGCTGGCAGGGCAGGAACCACTGCTTGAAATAACCCGGCAAGGTGCAAGCGGCCGCAACACTTTGCTGCGACTGCCACCCCGTTACCCGGAACGTTCGCTCAGCGGCACTGAGTTTCGCAGCCTGCTCAGGCTGCCTTCCACACATTTTTATTGGACAACAGTAGCAGATGAAATCGTCTTCTATACGCAGGGCTTCGGCCACGGGGCTGGTCTCTGTCAGTATGGTGCAGATGGGATGGGGCAAGAGGGGAACAGTTATCAGGAGATCCTGGAACACTATTATCGGGGCGCGGTAGTACAGCCAAACCACAACACCCCCTGATTTGATCCTTTTCTCAAATTGTTATCCCGGCAGATATAAATTGAGCGGACATCTGCGGGCGGCTGTAGGCAGCCGCCCCTACTACATGGGGAAGCAGGTGAATCGACACCTGCTTCCTTTTCCTTGTTACAAAAATTGATATTTTTTGACTCTACCCTCTGACATTTTTGGAAGTTTTATGCTATGCTAACGATGAGCACGTCCGCGGGGGGATCTGCCCCTGCGGATTTAGTGTGGACTTGCCTTTGTACTGTATTTGAAAGGACTGATTAATCTTGCTGCCACTCACGGAAAGATTCAAAATATGGGGAAAGCCTACCACCTGTTTCACCGTACTAATACTCTTTTTTTTGCTGGCTCTGCTACTGATATGGCCCATGGAGGCCCGGGGGGAGGGGCAGAAGGCCTCTTCCATTACCCTGCACCTGGAGGGGCAGGAGTACCAACTGCAAAACGAACTTCTTTTCCGGGACGGCGTTATTTTTGCCCCCTTCCGGGAACTCTTTACGCTTTTGGGGGGAGAAGTGAGCTACTCGGTAAACTCAGGGCACCCCCAATCCCGGGCGGAACTAAACGGGCACAGCTTTATTCTTGAGCAGGAAATTCCCGTACTATACCATAACGAGCTGATCTTATCCCTTCCAGCCGCGCCACCGCTGCTGGACAATACTCTCTATTTCCCCCTGCGCTTTATGCTTGACTTAGCAGGTTACACCGTAAACTGGCAAGAAACGGAGGGGCATGTCTACATAAACCAACACCTGTATAAAGTGCCGGCTCCCCGGGAGAAAAACGATTATGTCATCAACGTCCTGCTCCTAACCGGAGCAGAAGGATTAAACGCCGGGAGTATTCACCAGCATTTACAGCAGAGCTTAGTTCCCAACGTGGAGCTCCATGTTCACAGCTTGAACAAGGATTCCTTACTCCTGCCGGACGATTATGATTTAATATACCTGGATAACGGACTTGCCGTTAACGGCACAGTCCCTGAGGAGCTAAAAGAGCAGCTTATTAGCTACGTTAAAGCGGGGGGAATCCTTTTTCTATCCCATGTTTACGGAGAGATGTTTCCTGTCTCCTTTATGGGAATAGAGGAAATGGAAAAAATAAATAACGGCGGCATGGATTTTGCTTACCCTGAAGTAGGGCAAAATTTTACCGGGTTACAGGGGGTATGGAGCACTTTTGCTGAAACCTATAATCAATATAACGGCTTAAATCCAGATCTTAAAAATGCCGCAAAAGTTGATACGGCTGCAGTACTGGTGGAACGGGAAGGCCTTGCTTATCTCCTGGCGAATGAAGTGGAGGATGGCATTGTTATCTGGGCAAATAACTTTTTACCAAATGAGCAGTTTATTACCAGATTCGACTTCACTCCTGAAGCAAACCAGAGTTATTTCCATTACGGTTACGCCACTGCCAACTACCTGTTTAGAAACGAATTGATAAAGCTTGTCTCCAAAGAAAAATACGGGTTCAGCCTGCAGAAAAGCCATGGCCCTTATGGCAGGCCGGGGATTGCCTGGCAAAACCACTATGAGGAGATCAATTCTTTTGCTTCAAAAGAATTGATCAGTTGGATTGATCTGCTCGCCTCCCACAACCAGATCCCCACTTTTTCATTGGTGCGCGGTGCCTTTCGCTGGGGCCGTTGGCAGAGCAGTATCAGTGTACATATCAATGAAGGCAGCGCCGCCGATCCCGTTTTCCGCGGCGAGACGGAGAATTCATTTTACTCTTCGGGAAGCAGGCTGGAAGGGGGCGGCGATTATCTTACTTTCGGAACCTATCCTGAATACAGAACCCTGCTTGCCCAAATTGAGCTTCCCCACCGGGCATACCCCCAGGTAGTGGACTGGAACGGTAATGGGAAAAAAGATTTAATTGTGGGAGCATGGGATGGCAACCTTTACTTAGCAGAAAACGTGGGAACACAGACGGACCCTTATTTTAAGAGAGTAGTTAAAATTTATACGGCTGATAATAAAATGTTATCCGTAGGCAGCGTTGCGGCACCACTGGCCTATGATTTTAGCGGAAACGGCCGCACAGACCTGCTCGTGGGTAACGGGGAAGGGAAGGTCGCAATCTTTTTAAACAGGGGCAGCACTACAAACCCTCAGCTGTTCTATGGGGGGGTTCTCCAGGCAGACGGGAAAACCTTACAAGTGAACAACTGCGCAGCCCCGTTTATCGTAGACTGGAACGGGAACGGCATCCCTGACCTGCTGGTGGGGAATGGTTCCGGGGAAGTAATTCTCTTCCCTGGCCTCCCGTCAGGTGACACACCGGCTTTTGGTCCGGGAGTCCCTTTGACGGCCGCCGGGGGAAAGGCCGAAACAGATAGTTTTGCTGCGCCCTTTGCGGTGGACTGGAATGATAACGGCAGGTTGGATTTGCTTGTGGGGGGAGGTGATGGGGAGATCGCCCTTTACCTCAGGGACGAGGCGGGAAATCTTGTCTCCCGCGGCAAAATAACAGGCGAAACTTATAATTTCTTTGGAAACAAGGCCATTAAGGCAGGTCATAATATTGTCCCCATTGTGGTTGATTGGAATAATAACGGGAAAAAAGATTTAATTACGGGCCAACTGGAATATGGTATCCCCTATCCCATTGACAGCCCCTTTCTTCCCAATAAAAAAGAGCTCCATGAAAGCATCAGCTATGCGCAGCAAAATCATATCCCCCTGATCCCCCACCTTTATGTCCATTCTTTTTTAAGTGAAGCACAGGAGGCCAGAGAAATAATGCTGCACCGGGAAGCCTTTGCGGCACTGGGGATACCCTGGGAAGATGATATGGGAGTAAATCATCATACCTGGCGCGTAAATCGGGATGACCCCCTGCAAACATTCAGAAACCAGATGAGCGCCGGCATCTGGTGGAACTTCGGCTTTAACCCTCCCAACCTCGGGAGCGTCCCCAAAGAGGGGCGGCCGTTCCTGCTGGTACACCCCTTTGCCCTGGCCGGCGAAGCGTCTCCGGAGCCCTTTTTACTGTTTGCCCCTGCCCCAAGTTCAGTGAATTTCCCCAAAGCCTGGGATGCCCTGGCACGCTTCGATACACCGCTGACATATTTTCAACATATTGAGAACCTCTTAAGGCCGGGCACTGCCTCTTATAACAATCTTGTGGGAACAATCAACTTCATGAACGAGTTTAAAGATAAATATGAATACAATTTCATGACAGAAGAACAGATGGCGCGGGCCATGCTTAATACATTCTTTGCTCAGGTAAGTGTGAGCATTAACGGGAACGAGTTAGTTATGCGGCCGGACTACGCCAATGTACCGGCAAATGTGCAGGAATACCGGGGAACGCTGGGGGTCAAATTGGAGCTTGGGGAAGCCCTGGCCGGTAAAGAAGTTGACACCTCCGGCATCTTCTTTTATGAAGGGGAGCAGGGAGGTTATTATATGGGCCTGCCCGAGGCCACAGCAGTAACCTTCGTGGAAAAATCAAGCCAAAAAGATAAAATCCATATTGTTCGTGCAAACGGGCCTGTTGCGTTTAGAGATGATGGTAAGAGCATGACCTTTTTTATTAACACCAGGGGAATGCAGGAAATCAAGCTATTTTCACCGTTTCCCCTGCAAATACGGGGAGAGGACTTAAAAATAGAAAAAGATGGCAGCTACTATACAATCACACATTTCGGCGAGCCTGCAGCAGTGACAGTAAAAAGATAAATTCCTTCTTTTTATTATCTACCCCATATAGATGCGGCCGCCGAGAGCACGCAGGCGGCTGGTGAGGCGGCTGTAACCACGACGGATGTGCCGGACGCCGTGGATTTCGGATACTCCCCGCGCCGCCAGGGCGGCCAGGAGCAAGGCGGCTCCACCACGCAGATCCGGTGCATGTACTGTGGCACCCTGCAGAGCCGGCAAGCCGGTAATAATGGCACTACGCCCTTCTAAGTGGATCCGGGCACCCATGCGCTGCAGGGAGGGAACGTGCAGGTAGCGCCGTTCAAAGACGGTCTCGGCAATTACGCTGGTGCCGCGGGCCAGGCTGAGCAGGGCCATAAACTGGGGCTGCAGATCAGTGGGAAAGCCGGGGTAAGGCATGGTCTTAAGTTCCACCGCGCGGGAACGGCCCCGGGCTACCACGCGCAGGCTGTCGGGGGATTCATCCACATGGACACCGCATTCGCGCAACTTGGCTGTTACGGCGGTAAGATGACGGGAAATAACGTTTTCCAACAGAACGTCACCACCAGTGATTGCCGCGGCCACCATTAAAGTTCCTGCTTCGATACGGTCAGGGATCACCCTATGCTTTCCACCGCCGGGGGAGGCCACCGGATGCACGCTGATACGGGGTGTTCCCGCTCCCCGTACCTTTGCGCCCAACATATCGATGAAAGCGGCAAGATCCACCACGTCCGGTTCGGCGGCGGCGTTTTCTATCGTTGTAGGGCCCTCAGCCAGCGCAGCGGCCATGAGAAGATTTTCGGTAGCGCCGACGCTGGGGTAATCGAGGCAGATGTTTGCACCACGCAATTTAGGGGCGGATGCTTCAATGTAACCGTTTTTCATGGTAAAGCTTGCTCCCATGGCAGCCAGACCCTTGAGGTGCAGGTCAATGGGGCGTGAACCAATGGCGCATCCGCCAGGGAGAGATATACGAGCGCGGCCCATACGGGCAAGCAGCGGCCCAATAATAAGTATGGAAGCACGCATGCGGCGTACCGGCCCATAGGGGGCTGTGCAGGTCATGATACGGCGGGCCTGCAGGACCAGCCGCTCACTGGAGCAGTCGTAAAAAACTTCCACTCCCAGATGACGCAGCAAGCGGGACATGGTACGCACATCCTCCAGATCGGGAACCTCTTCCAGTACAACCTTTTCTGCACTTAAAAGGGAGGCGGCCATAATGGGAAGGACGGCATTTTTGGCGCCTTTAATACGCACCTTCCCCATCAACGGCACACCTCCCTCAACCAGGATTACGGACACACCAACACCCCCGGCACTGCTTAGTTTTATATTCCAGGAGTCAGGCAAAATGGCCTTAATTCTTTTGTTCTTCAGAATTCTGGCTTCTGACTTCTGCTTCTTTTAATACATACCGGAGATCAGGGGAGTGCCCACCCAGATGGTAGTGTATTCGTCATAATTATCATTGCGCAGGGCCAGATTGAAGTTAACAGGCAGCGTATCGCCCCCGCTTACATGCTTGAGCAGTGGGGAGCTTCCCGTAACGCTGACCATAAATTCCTCCCGCATACTCTCCACCTGCCGTGCTCCCAGCTTGCCCGCAATCTGCACTGCCAGTTGCTCCATCCCCTCACTCTCCATTACTACAGGGATAAGACCCGCGAGGGAAAAGGTGAGACTGCTGCTACGGGTATCCACATCCAGTTGGGTGGGAAGCCGGCGGGCCAAATCGCCGAGGCGACTGGCCTCTCCCTCTTCATAAATGGTAATAAAAAGATGTACCGTCCGTTCCCCCTTTTCCTCCATCCCCTGCAGCAGGAGACGCAGGCGGCTGCCGTGGTAAAATTCCCCCTCCCGTTCCACAAGAATAAAATCAGGAAGGCCACCTTCATCCTGAACTCCAACCCTGGCTGGAATAACATTGTAATTGCTTTCGATTCGTGTGTAGGCGTAAGCGGGATCAAAACGGGGAGCCAGACGCTTAAGCAATAGATCTGCCTGTTCTTCCAGAACGGTAGCTGTCAGAGGTGCGTTTCCGGGCTCAAGGGAGGCCCAGTAGTGGAGTTCCCCCTTATGCACGCGGGCCTCCGCCAGCTCCATGGCACGGTAGAGCAGAAAATAAGGTTGATCCCTTTCAGCGCTCCCGTTGACACTGCTGCCACTGCCAGGGGTGGCGGCGTCATATTCACCGCCAAAAAGTAAGGCACCACCGGTAACAATAAACATAATAAAGGCCAAAAACAAAAAACGCCGCAAGATAATTCCCTCCTTTTACTTCTATTATTGACGGGAGGGAATCACATTATGCGGATAATAGCAGTTAGATAGCTGGTAGGCAAAAAGTAGTGAACTCGTTTCAGCAAAGCTGAAACATCGGGGAATCAGGTGGAGAGTCTACTCCACCTGATTGAAAAAAGCCCACCTACGCTATGCTTATTTCACTATAGCATCTCGCGCCGTGCCTCCAGGGCGCGCTTCATCGTCAATTCATCGGCATACTCCAGATCGCCCCCAACGGGGAGGCCAAAACCGATACGGGTAATTCTTAACCCCAGGGGGCGCACCGTTTCCGCCAGGTAGTAGGCGGTAGCATCCCCTTCCACATTGGGATTGGTGGCGATGATCATCTCTTTAATCTGCTCCTTTTCCAACCATTGGAGCAAAAGGGGGATTTTCAACTCTGCCGGGCCACGCCCTTCCACAGGGGATAGGGCGCCGTGCAGCACAAAGTAGTGACCACGGAACTCGCCGCTCTTCTCAATCACCGGGATATCGCGGGGCTCTTGAACAACGCAAACGATGGAAGTGTCGCGGCGCGGGTCACGGCAAATAGAGCAGGTTTCCTCCTCAGTAAGGTTGCGGCAGGAGGTGCATTGCTTTACACGGCGACGGGCCTCCACCAAGGCGCGGGCCATACCTTCCACTTCCGCTTCTTCCATGGAGAGGACGTAATAGACCAAGCGCAGAGCCGTTTTGGGACCAATACCGGGAAGGCGGCGAAAAGCCTCCACCAGCCTGTTAAGCGCAGGGGATAGCATCAGTTAATAGGACCTTCTTTCTGTAGTTAGATAGCTGGTAGCTTCTATAGCTGGTAGCTGGTAGCAGGTAGGAAAAGATAAAAACCAGAAAACCGGTCATACCTACTGTACACTCATGAAGCTTCGCTTCACGACCAGACGGATGTAAATGGTAAAGTACAGGGTGTTTACTAAAATCATCCCTGCATACCAATAACAACTCCCGGTTTTTTCTCTTGCCTTTCCTGCTCCTGCTTCTTGCCTCTCTTGCTTCTTGTATTACCTTGCTTCTGGTTTCTTGCTTCTCTTGCTTCTTGAATTTATACCATCCCCGGAGGCAAACCCATACCGCCGGTGATTTTACCCATCTCATCGTTCACCATCTTCTCAGCAGCTCGCATAGCTTCATTTACTGCGGCAATAATCAGGTCCT
>SKTJ01000006.1 GCA_007122565.1 Syntrophomonadaceae bacterium
CATTGGCCTCTCCATGAGGGAGATCCAGCTCGCCACCGAGAGGGTGGGTCATGGCATGGACAGCTCCCAGTATAGCGTTGGAAAAGGCAAGTCCTGCTTTCAGGCTGGCCATGGCCATCTCTCGCTTGGCGTCCAGATTAGTGTTGCTGGCAACGGATGAGCGAAGGTGTTTGCCGATGAGCTCAATAGCACTTAGTGCGTGTATATCTGTTAGTGGAGTCGCAGCCAGCGAGACGTAAGCTTCAACGGCATGGGATAGCGCATCCATCCCGGTATATGCGGTTAACATAACATCCTTTGTTGTAAGAATAATGGGATCGATGATGGCGATATCTGGAATTAATGATTTGGATATTATCGTCATTTTCACTTTTGAACTGCTGTCGACAATAATGGAAAACTGGGATACTTCTGCCCCGGTCCCTGCAGTCGATGGAACGGCCACCATGGGGGGTAAGGGGTTGGTTACTTTATCAATTCCCTCGTAATCATTGATTTTACCTCCATTTGTTGCCACCAGGGCAATGCCCTTGGCTGCATCGATGGGGCTGCCTCCACCGATAGCCAGAATTGCATCGCACTGCGTCTCCAGGTATTCCTTTGCACCATCCATCACTTCATAATCCTTGGGATTGGGTGTGATCCCTGTCCAAATAACATATGAAAGCCCCACATCATCAAGGTATGCCAGGGCTTTATTCACCCAAGTGGCTTCCAGCACGCCGTTATCGCTCACAACAAAAACCCGGGTTGCCCCGAGGCGCAAAAGGCTTTCTCCAACCTGTGCCATGGCGCCTGGGCCGAAAATGATCTCCGGTGTCATAAATTTAAAAATATTCATCTCTATTTCTGCCTCTCCTTAATAAATATTGGTTCGTATATACATATTTACTAAGCAAGAACTAAACCAACTATTGGCGTACGCAGTGGATCACGTTTTTTTAACAAAAAATTTGAAAACCAAGCAAAGAAATGCTCATTTAAGCAAATTATTGTTCTCTGCATACATATTACCCTCCACGTCTTCCAGGGAATGCTCGTTTCTACAGGGCAAAGAATAAAGCCTGACCAAGCGAAACACCGTTATTCTTACATCTTAGCATAACTATTTTCAGGTTGAAAGAGTAAAATAGTTGTGAATTATTAGTTATGGCATACAAATTGCTCCATAGAATAATGAACAGCCTGGACAAATTTACGTTGAATGGGACAATTTTTTGGCACGGAACACGTTTTTTTGTTAACCGCTGGAGGCTATCTCAATAATCCCTGCTGGTCCTTTAGTGGAACTGTTTTCAGGCAGGCACATTGTTTACTGCAGAACTCGAAAGGGAAGGTCCATATCAAAAAATTTTTTTATTATCTACTTTAATGGCATAATTATTGCAAATTAATCATTTCAGACTTAATTACTCCTCTAGTTAGTGCTCATTCGGATGGCTGAATTATCATCTTAACTTAGGAGGTGATGAGGCTACAGGTGCTTGTTTAGCAGATGGAATTTGTTTTGAGGCCTTGGAGGCGTATGGTGATGGTACGGTCAAGCAGTGTGAGAAGTTAGGTTAATTAAATATATATCATAAGGAGGAATTACTTTAATGAGTGTTATGGAATTCTTTATGCCGACAGTAAACTTAATGGGTGCCGGGTGTGTGAAAGAGGTTGGAAACAGGGCTAAAGAACTGGGAGCAAAAAAAGCATTGATCGTTACCGACCCTGATCTTCCCAAAGTTGGTATTCCCGGTGAAGTAGAAGGGTACTTGAAGGATGCAGGAGTGGACTCTGTAACGTATGCCGGAGCACTGCCCAACCCCACGGACAAAAATGTCCATGACGGGTTCGATGTATACAAGAAAGAAAACTGTGACATGATCGTATCTGTGGGCGGCGGCAGCTCCCACGACTGCGCCAAGGGTATCGGACTGGTGGCCGGAAACGGCGGCAGCGTCCGCGACTTTGAAGGGATCAACCAGTCTACAAAGCCCATGCCCCCCATGATTGCCGTAAATACAACCTCGGGGACAGCCAGCGAAATTACCCGCTTCTGTATTATCACCAACACGGATACCAAGGTAAAAATGGCTATCGTTGATTGGAGGACAACCCCCAACATTTCCGTCAACGATCCCATGGTTATGATGAAAATGCCTCCGGGTTTGACAGCTGCAACAGGTATGGATGCCTTGACCCATGCCGTGGAAGCTTATGTTTCCACCATCGCAACTCCGGTTACCGATGCGTGCGCCTTAAAAGCCATTGAGTTGATTTTTAAGTACTTGCGTACCGCAGTGGCAAACGGCAACAACTTTGAAGCCCGTGACGGAATGACCTACGCTCAGCTTCTGGCCGGAATGGCCTTCAATAATGCCAGCCTGGGTTATGTCCACGCCATGGCGCACCAGTTGGGTGGATTCTATGACCTGCCTCACGGCGTCTGCAACGCCATCCTGCTGCCTCACGTTCAGCGATTCAATCTCATTTCCAACCCGCAGCGTTTTGTCGACATGGCAAAGGCCATGGGCGAACCTGTTGAGGGTCTGTCTGTTCGGGCTGCTGCAGAAAAGGCCCTGGATGCCATTGCACTGCTCTCGAAAGACATCAGCATCCCTGCCGGCCTTGCCGATCTGGATGTGAAGGAGAAGGACTTTGATGTCATGGTAGAAAACGCCATGAAGGATGCCTGCAGCTTTACCAACCCGGTTGTTGCCAGGCCGGAAGACGTTAAGAACATTTTCCAAAATGCCATGTAGCCCAATGAATGGCTAAGCTAATTGTACCGGCGGGTATGAGCCGAATTCACACTGAATTAACTTAAGAAGGAAACAGGTGGCTCCCCCCACCTCAGGGAGCAGCAGCATAACCTGCTCCCTGACCTTCTTGTTTACCAACATAATATTTAATTATTTGTAAATTGAGTGAACAGGTAATTTAAAAATAATTGGGTATATGGTATAATCAATAGTGTGGACTGAAGTTTGTCCAAAAATAATCACGAAGGAGGTTTAACATGAGCAAAATTTACAGGGTTAATATGACAGAGAAGAAGGTAACGGTCGAAGATGTTCCCGAAAAGTATGCTCAGTTGGGCGGCAGATCCTTGACATCCAAGGTCGTATTTGACGAAGTGCCAGCGAATTGCCATCCCCTGGGACCAAACAATAAAATCGTCATTGCTCCAGGCATTCTGGCAGGCACTGCTGCACCCAGTTCAGGCCGGATTTCTGTTGGCGGGAAATCGCCCCTCACCGGTGGAATCAAGGAGGCAAACGCCGGAACGCCCACTGCACAGAGGTTGGGTCGTTTGCAAGTCAAGGCCATTATTGTGGAAGGCCTGGCCACGGACGGAGCCTACTTGTTGAAACTAAATAATGACGGTGCAGAACTGGTTCCTGCTGATGATCTCAAGGACAAGCTGACCAGCGAGATTAACAAGCAGCTGTTTGAACAGTACGGAGAAAAAATTGGCATTATGACCATCGGTGTTACCGGCGATTACAAAATGGGCATGGCCGGGGTCTGCTTCAACGATGCCGAAGGGCGGGCCAGCCGTTACTCCGGAAGAGGCGGTCTGGGCGCCGTTTTGGGAAGCAAAGGTTTAAAAGCCATGGTAGTGGACGATGCAGGTGCCCCCGGTGTAGAGATTAAAGACAAGGATCTCTTTAAGCAGGGGCAGAAAAAAATGGTGGAGGCCCTGCGCACCCATGATGTTACTAAGCCTGGCGGTGCCTTGAACAGTTTTGGAACGGCCGTTCTGGTCAACATCCTTAATGAAGCCGGCGGCTATCCGACCCGGAACTTCAGCGACGGAAAGTTTGAAGGTGCGCAACCCACCAGTGGTGAAGCCATTGCTGAGGCCGTCCAAAAACGCGGTGGTGGCATGATGGGGCACGGCTGCCATCCGGGCTGTGTGATCCGCTGCTCCAACGTTTACCCCAACGAAGACGGCACCGAGATGACCTCTGCTGTTGAATACGAGTCCACCTGGGCCCTCGGGGCCAACTGCGGGATTGACAATCTGGACGATATCGCTATGTTGGTTCACCTGTGCAACGAGATTGGGGTCGATACCATCGAAGCGGGTGTAACCATTGGTGTAGCCATGGATGTCGGGGTTGTTCCTTTTGGCGACGGCAAGGCAGCTATTCAATTAATGGATGAAATTCGCAGAGGAACCCCTCTGGGGCGTATCTTGGGCAACGGGGCCTGGTTTACCGGTAAAGCGTACGGAACAACCCGTGTGCCTACCGTGAAGCGGCAGGGTATGCCTGCTTATGAGCCCCGCGCGGTTAAGGGTATTGGGGTTACCTATATTACCAGCACCCAGGGAGCAGACCATACGGCCGGTTATACCATTGCCCCGGAGATTCTTTCCGTAGGCGGTCAGGTGGATCCGCTTTCCCCTGAAGGTAAGGTTGAACTCTCCAAGGCCTTCCAGGCAACCACCGCATTTATCGATGCCAGCGGATACTGCCTGTTTATTGCTTTTGCCATCCTGGACATTCCTACAGGAATGGAAGGCATGGTTGAAACGGTAAACGCTGTCCTTGGCACCGACTGGAAGCCGGAAGATGTGGCTCCTCTGGGTATGGAAGTTCTTAAAGATGAGCTGCTCTTCAACAAAAATGCCGGCTTTACCAAGGAAGATGACCGTCCGCCTGAATTTATGCGTTATGAGAAACTTCCTCCGCATAACCAGGTGTTTGATATTCCTGATGAAGAACTGGATAAAATTTGGGCAGATGTCCTTAAATAACATAACGTTTTTCTCAAAATGCCCCGGGGCCACAAGAACCCCGGGGCATTTTCTCTTTCTAAGGACGCACTAACTATTCAGTATACAAATGAAGTTCAACTAATTGCAGGAATTATTGTCTAATTGTCGAATAAGTAATAGTAATAAAAAGCCACATTTTGGTCACATTTTTTAAGGGGGTGTTCTATCCAACAATTGATCCGTTCTTTAACATCATTATTAAAAAAGAGGAGGTCTTCAAGTTGAGAAAAAGCCTGTTTTTTGTGTTGAGTGTTCTGCTTGTTTTTACATTAGCCTTTGCGGTAACTGGTTGTGGCGCACCGGAAGCACCGCCGGCTGATGCGCCCGATGATGATGCGCCCGATGCTGCTCCTGCCGAACCCACGGGTCCCCAGTTTATTGTTGTGAGTTCAGGAAGTCCAGGTGGTGTATATTTCCCCCTGGGAGCAGGTATAGCCAAGGTGATTTCTGATAAAGTGGACAATGTGTTTGCCCAGTCTGAATCAACAGCAGCATCTGTTGAGAACTGCAGACTAGTCGGTAATATGGAATCTGAAATGGGGATGGCCATGGCTAACGTGGCCTATGATGCATACGTTGGTCAGGGGCCTTTTGAAGGAGATGCTCAACCCCTTTTAACCCTGTTTTCTATGTACCCTGCAGCCCAGCATTTAATTGTAGCAGCAGACTCTGACATTAATTCCGTTCAGGACCTGGCCGGGAAGCGCGTTAGCGTGGATGCTCCCGGAAGCGGTTGTGAAGTTACATCTGAGATTATTTTAGGCGTTGCCGGTATTCTGGATGATGTAAATACTGTTAATTACTCCCAGCCGGAAGCTGCCGATGCGCTAAAAGACGGCCTGGTCGATGCGGTTTTCTATAACTTTGCCGCACCCGGTGCGATTATTGAAGAAATTATGGCCACCAAGAGCATCCGGTTTATTGCCCTGGAGGACGACTTGCTGGATGCTATTTTGGAAGATTACCCCTACTTTACCAAGGGTGTCATTGCCGGTGGCGTGTATCGTGATGCGCCGGAAGATGTGGCTGCCCTGACCGTTGGAAACCTCATGGTGGTCCATGAAGACATGATTGAAGATATGGCTTACGATCTTCTCTCAGCCATATTCGATGAAGCGTCTATTGAAGAATTGATCGGTATCCATCCCATTGCAAGAAATCTTCAACCCGACCTCGCTGCCCAGAGCCCTGTACCCCTGCACCCCGGCGCCGAGCGGTATTTTGAAGAAGTAAACTAGTCTGGTAGGAGGGAGAGGCCGCTTGATTTTTCGGGGAAAGGCGTTGGTCCCGAAAAATACGTGGGCAATAAGAGCCCTGTACCTGGTAATCATTGTGGGTGCTTTCCTGGCTATTGTGTTGGGAAAGCACCCTAATCCATCTTATTATCTGGTTATTTACAATGAACATCAGGATCAACTGTATGAAATTGAAACCTATCCAGGAGAAGAAGTGGTTTTAAGTTATCGCCATTCTTCAGATGGAACCCCTGTCGTGCAAATTTTTGAAGTTAAAGAAGATGGGTATTTACATCTTTTTGAGGAACAGTATTCCTGGTATGGTGCAGGATTAGAGCATGGGTCCGGCTATGATTTTTCTTTTGAAGGGGACACAGTCCGTGTTCGCGGTTATGATCGAATGTTCTCGGAGCTGTTTATCAGGGTAGCAAGAACGGTTCCCCAAGAGTTGGAGGTTTCCGGAAAGGTTGTACAGCTATCTGACCTGGCACCGGGAGGGGCACGCTTACTTGTACAGATCATAAAAATAGAATAAAAAAATAGACTAGACATTCTTTTCCCGTTGTAAAGGAATGATCTTATAAATTTATCGCTTTCGGAGTCATCTTCCGGTTCTGAAGGCCAGGAAGGAGCTGAAATGAATGCCCGTTAAGCGCTTTCTGGAAAGAAAGATGGAGGAAACAAAGGAGGCAAAGCTTGAGGAAGCCCTAAAGGGAAAACAGCGCCAGCTTCAAGGGGTTGCCTTTTACCTGGTGACTGCCCTGGCAGCAGGTACCGCATTGTACCACCTTTATACCGCTATTGCAGGTCCTCCTTTTGCAATCCTTTTTAGAAATATCCACTGGATGCTTCTTGCGACCTTAATCTTTATTTACTACCCGGCGAACAAAAAGTCGCCTTCGAACCGAATACAACTGGTCGACTATCTTTGTATCGCCATTACCATAGTGCTGGGCCTTTATGTCTGGCTGAACTGGACTGCCATTGCCGGGCGAGCTGGCGCGCCGACCCAGGCCGATATCATCCTGGGGGCCTTGCTGGTGGTGATGGTTATCGAAGCCGGTCGCCGCACGGTAGGCTGGGTGATTGTTGTTGTAGCCATTGTTTTTATGGTTTATGCTTATTTTGGCCAGCAGATGCCCGGTATTTTGGCCCATCGCGGTTATTCTATTGCAAGGATTTTCCCTTACCTATATCTAACAGATGCCGGGGTTTTTGGTATACCGCTGGGTGTTTCCTCCAGGTTTATTCTTTTGTTTATTATTTTTGGCGCTTTCCTGGACCGCTGTGGTGCTGGCATCTTTTTCCGAGACCTTTCCCTGGCCTTGACAGGCCGCTACGTGGGAGGCCCCGCCAAGTCATCGGTTTTATTTAGCGCGTTTATCGGTTCAATTACGGGAAGTTCCACGGCAAACGTGGTAACTACCGGGACCTTTACCATTCCCCTCATGAAAAGGTTGGGTTATAAGCCCGAATTTGCAGCTGCCGTGGAAGCTGACGCCTCCACAGGAGGGCAGATACTGCCGCCTGTAATGGGGGCGGCGGCTTTTGTGATGGCAGAGTGGCTGGGAAGGCCTTATGTGGATATCATGATTGCTGCTGCCTTTCCGGCATTTCTTTATTTTTTTACCAGTTTTTTTATGATCCATTACCGGGCCTTAAAGGAAGGCCTGGTCGGCTTACCCAAGGAAGAACTGCCCAGGCTTGCTGATGTGCTTAAGCAAGGCGCCTATTACTTTGCCCCTCTGGCTCTTCTTATTTATATGTTATTTCAAGGATTCTCACCTTCCCGCTCCGTATTTTTTGCCATTGTACTGACTATATTCTTAAGCTGGATAAAAAAAGAAACCCGGATGTATCCCAAGGATATCATCCAGGCCCTGGTTGACGGGGTACAGAAATCTCTTGAGGTTGTTGCGGCCTGTGCGGTAGCCGGAATTATTATCGGGATGGTTACCATGACAGGACTGGGGCTAAAATTTTCCACCCTGATCGAAATGCTTTCCGGTGGAAAGCTACTGTGGGCCCTCCCCCTGACGTTAATCGCATCACTTATACTGGGTATGGGAGTGCCCACAACGGCAAAGTACATTATTCTTGCCACCCTGGTTGCGCCGGCCCTGGTCACCCTCGGCGCTCCAGTGTTGGCAGCCCATCTGTTTATCTTGTACTTTGGCACCGATGCCGATATCACGCCGCCAGTCGGGCTTGCTGCATATGCTGCAGCGGGACTTGCCGGGGCCCATCCTTTAACTACCGGATGGGAAGCATTGAAAATGGGCATCACGGCATACATTGCCCCACTGGTTTTTATCACGGGCCCGGCGCTGCTTTTGATTGGGACCCCGGGTGAAATTGCCCTGGCACTACCCACAGCGGCTTTTGCCTGTGTCGGCCTGGGTGCGGCCATGCAGGGGTATTTTGTTCGGATAATGCCCTTTTGGCACCGACCTCTTCTTTTTGCGGGTTCGGTTATGCTCATGGAAACCACATTTTTATGGGATGTTATTGGGTTCGTTTTGGTCGGCGGGATTTTTCTTATCGAAGTGATTGCAAAGAAAGCCGAGGAGAAAAGCCTTGCGGCCTAACCGTGCCCCGTTCTATTAATCAAATACCAATTTTGTTATAAGTAACAAGGGTTAAGCGAATAATCGCTTAACCCCTTGTTACCTTTTTTATTTTAAGGATAAAAATAAACAAAAGCAGGTTATAGAAAGTGACTATAGAATATTAACAGACAAATGTAAGTTTTGTATTAATTTGACTTATACAGTAAGATAATCAACAAGGGAGATGACCTACGTGCCGGTAATACGCTTGATTCAAAAAAGTTCCGAGTCCAAAATTGAAGAAGCGTTAAAGGGGAAGCATAGAAATTTAACAGGTATTTATGGTCATTTGGTAACCGGGTTGGCTGCTATCATTGCCCTTTACCACCTTTACACGGCGTACTTTGGTCCGCCTTTTGCCGTTCTTTTTCGGAATATTCACTGGATGGCCCTGGCTGTTCTTATTTTCTTAATTTATCCCGTCAGTAGAAAACGGGTCACATCGAGGCCGGAGCTATTTGACCTGCTTTGCGTTACCTTAAGCCTGGTTGTGGGGTTATATCTCTGGTTAAACTGGGGAGCCATCGCTTCAAGGGCGGGCGCGCCGGTTTCCATGGATATCATTTTGGGTGCGGTGTTAGTCCTGCTGGTTTTTGAAGCAGCCAGGCGGACGGTGGGGTGGCCCATCATCATTGTCAGCATTGCTTTTTTGTGCTATGCGTATTTCGGTCAGTCCATGCCGGGCTTACTGGCTCACCGGGGGTATTCCATAGCCCGAATTTTCCCCTATCTTTACTTAACAGATGCAGGGATATTCGGTATCCCCCTGGGTGTGTCCGCCCGGTTTATTCTTTTGTTTATTGTTTTTGGCACGTTTCTTGACCGGTCGGGGGCGGGTATCTTTTTTCGGGATTTGTCCCTTGCCCTTACCGGCCGTTTTGTTGGAGGCCCGGCCAAATCGGCGGTGCTTTTCAGCGCGTTTATTGGATCCATAACGGGCAGTTCTACGGCTAACGTGGTCACAACTGGCACGTTTACGATTCCCCTGATGAAAAAACTGGGCTATGACCCGGCTTTTGCTGCCGGGGTAGAAGCCGATGCGTCTACAGGGGGGCAAATTTTGCCTCCGGTCATGGGAGCTGCCGCCTTTGTCATGGCGGAATGGCTTGGAAAACCCTACCTGGATATTATGATCGCTGCGGCCGTTCCGGCCTTTTTGTACTTTGCAACCTCATTTTTTATGATTCACTACAGGGCATTGCGGGACGGACTGGTCGGTTTGCCTAAAGCAGAACTTCCCGGATTGGCAGAGACACTAAAGGGCGGCTTTTACTATTTTATTCCCCTGGTAATGCTGGTTGTGCTCTTGTTTAAGGGGTTGTCACCGGCCCGGTCCGTCTTCTTTGCTATTCTTATTACTATCGGCTTAAGTTGGTTGCGGAAAGAAACCCGAATGGGTGTAAAGGATATTTATCATTCTCTTGCCGAGGGAGTCTTTAAAGCC
>SKTJ01000034.1 GCA_007122565.1 Syntrophomonadaceae bacterium
ACAGATCCTCCCACCGACCTGGCAGTTCTGAAAATAGAGAAAGAGGGCCTTCCCACAGCTGAACTGGCTGACTCAGACTTGCTGTACGTTGGGGAACCGGCTATTGCCATCGGTAACCCGCTTGGGCTTGACTTTCAGCAAACAGTTACTCTGGGGGTGGTCAGTGCCCGGGAACGCTCTATTACCATCCAGGGACAAAAATTTAATTTTATTCAAACAGATGCAGCAATTAACGACGGCAATAGCGGTGGCGCGCTGGTTAATATTTACGGCCAGGTAATTGGTATTAATACAGCCAAGATCAAAATTCCCGGAGTAGAGGGGATGGGTTTTGCCATTCCAGCCAATACGGTAAAGGGAATAACGGGAGAACTGATCACTCAGGGCAGGGTGGAACGGCCATGGCTGGGAGTCTATTTAAGCACCCTTACCCCCATGGATGCGCAGCGTTTCTCCCTCCATGTGGAAGAAGGGGTGCTGATCCGTGATATCATTGCCGGAGGCCCGGCAGATGCAGCAGGAATTTTGCCCATGGATGTTGTTGTTGCCATTGATGGTAAAAAGATTAACGACAGCGGGCAATTACAAGAAATGCTTTATAATGCAGATGTGGGACAAAATATAGAGATTACACTCATCCGTGAACAGGATGAGTTAACGCTGACGGTTACGCTAAGTACAATGCCGGAACGGTTGGAGTAAAAACAGGAGATTGTTGTATAATGTCCATCATTTTGTTTTTTGTTGATGGTGTGGGACTGGGAGAAAGGAATGAAAACAATCCCTTTTTTACTGGTGCCACACCGTTTATTTCATCCCTGCTCGCCGGGGGAAAAATGACCAAAGAAGCCGCAGGGAAGGACTATAAAGAGGCTTCCCTGCTTGCCCTTGACGCCGGACTGGGGCTTGCCGGCCTGCCTCAAAGCGCCACCGGTCAAACAGCTCTTTTTACCGGAATAAACGGGGCTAAGTTCCTTGGCTATCATCTAAACGGCCTTCCCAACAGAATTCTCCGAAATGTCCTGGCAGAACATGGGGTCTTCTTGCAACTGCAAAAAAAACGATTGCGCGGGACATTTGCCAATGCTTACCGCCCTGACTTTTTTGAAGAGTTAAAAGGAGGGTTGGAGGGATACTACTCCTGCTCCACGCTCATTACCTATTACGGTGGGTTGCCCTTTCGCTCCCTCGATGATTTGCGCAGGGGAGAAGCTGTGTACATGGATATCAACAACACCGTACTACGCCGCCTTGGTTTTGATCTACCCCTAATCACTCCACAAGAGGCCGGTAGGATACTGCTGAAAATATCCAGCCGCTATGATTTGACCCTTTTCGAGCATTTTTTAACCGACATAGCCGGCCACAACCGGGATAAATCCTTTGCGGCAGAGACCATTGCCACACTGGATGCCTTTCTGGGGGCGGCGGTGCAAGGGCTGCCGCAGGGGGATTTGCTTTTGCTTACCAGCGATCACGGCAATCTGGAAGACCTATCGAAAAAAGGCCATACAACAAATCCCGTCCCCGCACTGGTGGTGGGAAATGAGCGCGGCCGGTTAGTGGATTTGTTGTCACAAAAGGGCAGTATCACTGCAGTTACTCCCGCTCTTTTAGAACAGTTGTCAGGGGACAGCCAACTATCAACTGCCAACTGAAATAGTGAGGTGCCTATCATCGACATTCGCGTAGTTGCTATCGGTAAAATAAAGGAAAAATTTTATCGTGAGGCGTTGGAACATTATGCCAAAAGGCTACAGCCATATGCACGGCTTGAGACAGTGGAGTTGGCAGAAGGAAAAGAAGCGGGTCGGGGAGAATTCGCCCGCACCAGCCTCCTTGAAGATGAAGCACAGAAAATCAGCAGACAACTGCGTGATACCGCTCACTTAATCGTTCTCTCCCCGGAAGGACAGCAAATGAGCACAGAAAAGCTGGCCGCCTACCTGAAAAACCTGCAACGAATCAACCCCCGTGCCGATTTCGTAATCGGAGGCGCGGTGGGACTGGCGGAAAAGATTAAACAAAAAAGCGATCTGTGCTTTTCCTTCTCTTTACTAACCTTTCCCCACCGCCTCGCAAGGGTGGTTTTGCTGGAGCAACTTTATCGTTGCTTTAAGGTTATTCGAGGGGAACCATATCACAAATAATACCAGTGGTAATTGCCATGGCCATTATCTTACAGGCAGGAACAGCAATGTTATTGCTTCTACAGATGTTTAAAAAAGTTCGATCTTTATCGTATCGGTATGACTGTAAACCCTTTTAACTATAAGGGTGTTTTAATCCGGTTTGGCAGGGGGCATTGAAATGAAAAGAAATCGCCGGATCCTGATTTTTTTATTGTTGACAGCAAGCCTGCTGATGCTTGCCCTGTATTTTATGCCTCTGACATCCTCATCCATTTCAGCTGTCTCTGTTACTAACCAGGAACAAAGCAGTCTTGAAAACCATATTCTTGATCGGGATGAGGCCAGGCAACTTATTAATGCCTTGCAGGGCACTGCTGAAAATGAGCTGCCTGAATCTATAGAAACTGCCTATGATATGACCCTGCACCTGAAAGGTTTGTTCCCGC
>SKTJ01000294.1 GCA_007122565.1 Syntrophomonadaceae bacterium
ATTTTCTCATAATTGCACAACAAGTGGTTTTAAATTAGGTGCCTTGCTTTTCCTACCTGCTACATCCTACCTGCTACCTGCTATCTACTGGTTTTCTACTGGTTTATAGAAAGGGCATCTTCAACAGCCTTTAGGAAAGCTTTACTGGAGACGGTGGCACCTGAGGTTATGTCTACCTGCAATGACTGTTGCGCGATGATGCGGCTGGTTAGTTCTTGCTCCAGTTTCTGAGCGTTTGTTGTATTTATAGCCAGGATCTTGTGATCTTCCACGGAGACTTGTACCGTATTGGACCATCTGTAGCGACTAAACTCCCCCGCGTAAATCCCATCAGGAATCTTCGTCAGGTCAACCTCATTGATAACAAGTTCCTGCATTTCAGAAAGGCCGCGCGTCACAGCGATCAGGCCTGCGGCAAGGATTAATATGATAATTGCTGCAACGATGCCTATTACCTTGAGTGGTTTCCGTTTTCTTTCTTTCAAACTCATAACCTCCATTATAAACTCTTCCGAAGCGGTATCCCCTGATGGATTATTCAACTGTCAGGACTGATATCCTGCGTCAGGTTACTAAATTTGATAAATATTATTTGTAACAACACAGCACTCTTGTAGGCCAGCTCGGCAAAGGCAACCCCTGTATCTTTAACTTGAGACTGCGGTTTCGAACAGGTATCCTGAACCCCGCTGCAAATTATACCTGAGTAGGACTATTATTGAAGGTATTAGCAAATTGGAGGAGAAAAGAATGGGTGAAATATAACTTTATGGCAGCCTGCGAAAAGTAATGTCTTTGGTCATTCTATCTTATGAAAGGTGTGAAACCATGCAGAGGTCTGAAATTGCAGCGAAGAAGTTTTCGGAGGGGTATAACTGTGCCCAGTCAGTTTTTTATGCATTTTGTGATGATCTGAATTTCGATAAAAATGCAGCCTTGAAATTGTCATGCGGCTTTGGCGCGGGGATGGGACGTAAAGAAGAAGTATGCGGTGCTGTTTCCGGGGGAATTATGGTAATAGGAGTAAAATACGGCAGGGGAGAAAATGATGATATATCGCTGATGGAAGAAACATATAAAAAGACTCGTGCCTTGCTTGATTTATTTACGGACAGGCATGGATCGTTTATTTGTCGCAACTTGTTAAATGGATGTGAACTGACCAGCCCCGAGGGGCGGCAGGAATACAAACAACAGGATCTGCGCAACAAGGTCTGCAAGCCATGCGTGGAAAGTGTTGTGCAAATAATTGAGGAAATGATTTAATCCCCATACCAATGTAAAAGGAGAGTGCAGGATAACATGGAAAATAAGAAACCCACCCGGGAGGAAGCCTTGGAACTTTTGCAGGAGCACAATAAGAACGATGCTTTGATCAAGCATGCTCTGGCAGTGGAGGCAGTGATGGCTCATTTTGCCGAAAAATTTGGTGAAGATCTGGAGAAGTGGCGCGTGATCGGGCTTATACACGACCTGGATTACGAAAAATATCCGGAGGAACACTGCAGCAAGACCCGGGAAATATTGATGCAGGAGGGTTGGCCGGAAGATTATATCAGGGCCGTACAAAGCCACGGCTGGAAAATTTGCACCGATGTGGAACCGCTGGAGAGAATGGAGAAGGTTCTCTATACCATCGACGAACTGACGGGCCTGATCGTGGCTACCGTTTTGCTCCGTCCCAGCCGGAGCATTATGGATCTCACTACCAAGTCAGTAAAAAAGAAGTGGAAACAGAAAGGTTTCGCAGCCGGCGTAAACCGGGAAATCATTGAAGAGGGCGCCCAACTACTGGGGATGGATGTAGCTGAAGTGATTACGGAGACCATCCGGGGCATGCAGCGCGAGGCAGAGGCCCTTGGCTTGAAGGGAGATCTGTAACTCTTTATTTTCCCCCTTGACTCTCCTGTTAGGGGAGCATTTATATTGGAATCACCAGCAAGAAGTGTGTAAAAAGGGGGTGGAGCCGTGTATCGTATCGGACTGTTTTCCAAAATCAACAAGGTGACCATAAAAACACTGCGCTATTACGATGAAGCAGGTCTGCTGAAGCCTGCCTTTGTGGATTCGGAAAACGGCTACCGCTATTACACCTCAACCCAATTGCCGCTGCTGCACAAAATCATCGCTCTGCGCCAAATCGGCTTCTCCATCGATGAAATCACGGCAATATTAAACGGCCGAAATACTGCCCTGATCTTTATCGAACGGAAGCGGGAACTGGAAGGAGCGATTGAAGAAAGCAGGCAGCAACTGGCCCAAATTACACACTATCTTGAAATAATGAAGGAGGATTTCAATATGAATTATGAAGTTGCCCTCAAAGAACTGCCTGAAGTAATCGTTTACTCAAAACGTATGGTTATTCCCAACTATGATTACTATTTTGAGGTTATCCCCAAGATTGGCCAGGCAGTGACTGAAGCCAATCCCGGGCTCAAATGTGCTGTGCCCGAGTATTGTTTTGTCATTTACCACGACGGTGAATACAAGGAGAAGGATATTGATGTTGAGTTTTGTGAGGCGGTTACCGCTTTTGGACATGATACGGAGACGATTCGCTTTAAGAAGATGGAAAAAATACCCACCGCCGCCTGTGTTTACCATAAAGGGCCCTACAGTAACATCGGCAACGCCTACGCGCAACTTTTCAAATGGATCGACGACAACGGCTACACCCCAAGTGATAAGCCCCGCGAATCATACATCGATGGCATTTGGAACAAAGACAACGAAAGTGACTGGCTTACAGAATTGCAGGTTCCCATTAAGAAAAAATAACTCCCCGTGGAACATTAACTACTAAAAGCCGCTGTGCCAAACAGCGGTTTTTCTTTATACAGATGAAAGGCAACACCCAACCGGGATAATCTTCATAATAAATTCACATTTAGTTCATATTTATTTCAAGATCTTTATTTATAATTAAGACATCAAACATAAGGAGGTTCTCACCATGAAGAAGAAAACCGTATTATTTGCTTCGTTGGGGTTAGTGTTGATTCTTATTTTTGCCCAGTTTGCTGTGGCTAAAGCCTGGACAGGGGATGAAACCTTAGACGACATTTACCAGCAAATGCATGGGCTAAGGCAACAGGAAGTGGAAAGAATGGTTGAACTCGGAAAACTAAGCCCGGAAGAAGGAGCATCCATTTTAGAACGGATGGGTGAAAATTATCAAAACAGGAAAGAAAATGGCAGAGCAGGCGGCTATTTCTGCCACGGGGAAGAAGGCCCGGGTGGTTTTGGCATGTGGGGCTCAGGCCACATGAGGGGTTCCGGCCGTATGATGCAAGGCTCTGGTCCCATGGGGGGATTTGGTTACACGCAGGACTCACGCGGTAGTGTATATTAAATCCGGGGAGGAAAAATTAGATCGAGTAGTAGAAAAAAATATCTGCTTGATCTTAACATAGTAAGAGCAATCATGCCGGTGCAATTCCGGCATGATTGCTTTATAATAGAATAAACACAGCTTAGGAGAAGAAAGCTTGACAAAAATTCTAGTTGTAGATGATGACCAAAAAATCACCAGGGTTTTACAGGCTTACCTTGAAAAAGAAGGGTACGCTGTCATGGTTGCCTGTGACGGCCCATCCGCAGTGGAGTTGACCAGGGAAGAAAGTCCCGACTTGATTATCCTGGATCTCATGCTTCCCGGATTTAGCGGCGAAGAAGTTTGCCGCATTTTGCGTCAGGAAGGTTTTCGTGTTCCGATTATCATGCTTACAGCCAAGTCAGCTCTGGAAGAAAAGGTTCAGGGGCTGGCCTTGGGAGCAGATGATTACGTTACCAAACCCTTCAGCCCCCAGGAAATTATCGCCAGGGTTAAGTCTGTCCTGCGCCGCACGGCTCATGCAGATGCAATTTTAGCTGATATTTTTTCCATATTAAACGGGGACCTGGTAATCGACACCCTGGCGCACAAAATAACCTGGAAACAGGTTGCCATTGAGTTAACACCCACGGAGTTTAAGCTTCTGGAAATGATGGCCCGCCACCGGGGCAGGGTCTATAGCCGCTCCCAACTTGCCGAAGATATTTTCGACTATGCCTATGAAGGATACGACCGCACCATCGATGCCCATGTGAAAAACCTGCGCCGGAAACTGAAAGAGGCAGATATTCCTCCTGTCCTAAAAACTGTCTATGGGGTGGGATATAAGATTGAAGAATAAAATTACTTCCCGTTTATGGTTCCGGCTGGTCTTATATTTTTTATTTCTTTCCCTGGCCACCCTGGCACTAACCCAGCTTGTCTATAACTACTACCTGGATAATCATATTTCCAGATACGTGCAGGAGCAGGAAGAAGCGGTTAACCGTCAGATTATGAACTCTTTTGTATCCTATTATGACAGTAATATGACATGGTCCGGTATCCATATGGCTGCCAGTCATATATCCATGAGCACCAACACCAACCTTGCCCTCTACAGTCCTGCAGGCGACCTTATATTTGATTCTTCTGCTTTCCGCGGCGGGCAACATATGATGGGACCGAGACGTTTCCTGCAAGAGCAACCACCGGAAGAAGAATACCACTATGCCTTTGTGCTTGAAGCAGACGGTGAAGCAGTGGGAGAGCTTTTTGTAACTCACCTGGAACGTGAAACCGGGGTCATGAAAGAACAAGATTTGCTCTTCCGCCAGGCCTTGGGGGGGTCCCTGCGGTGGACCACGCTCCTGGCGGCGCTTTTTGCCTTAATCCTCAGCATCTTTATCTCCCGCCTGCTTTCCCAACCCCTGGTAACCATGACCAAAGTGGTAAAAGAAGTGGAAAAAGGGGCCCTGGATCGCAGACTTCCCCCTTATCATATCGGTGAACTACAGGAACTTTCACAGAGTTTTAACAGTTTGACAGAACATCTGCAAAAACTGGAGGCCCTCCGCAAAAGGTCCGCTGCCGATCTTTCCCATGAACTGCGCACTCCACTGACCACTTTGCGCAGCTATCTTGAAGCTTTTGATGACGGAGTTCTCGTTCCGGATAAAGAAACCTTAAAAACACTCCACGAAGAAGTTATGTACCTCAGTCAGGTTGTGACTGACTTAGAAGAGCTTTTCCAGGCGGAGTCCCAGGATAAAGCATTGCATCAACATCGGGCAGGGGAGTATGAGGTTATAAATATAAATGATTTTTTAAGGGAGAAAGTTGCCTTTTTCCAACCTCAGTTCCAGGGGAAAAATCTGCAATTGGCTCTTCTGCTCCCCGATCAGGGTATCAATATCTGCATCAAACCCCTGGCCCTCGGAAAAATCATGGGCAATCTTCTTTCCAACGCATTTAAGTACACCCCTGCAGGGGGAAAAGTGACCGTTTCTCTTGATCCCTGTCCTGAGGGCAAGAAAAAGGGAGTGAATCCCCTCGGCGAAAACCCCTTAAGGGTATCAACGGCTCCTGCAGAGGAAGAAATTTTGATTATTATAGAGGACAGCGGTATCGGTATTAAAGAAGAAGACCTGCCCTTCATATTTGAACGTTTTTTCCGAGCCGATCCTTCACGGGGCCGTTCCAGCGGGGGATCGGGTATCGGGTTGGCGCTGGTAAAAGAACTGGTGCATTCCTGTGGGGGGGAAATCCGTGTGAAAAGTAAGGAGGGGGAAGGTACCACCTTCTACCTTTACCTGCCCAGGCTTGACTGAATCAATAACGCCTAGCAGGATAAACCGGTGATAGGCTGTTTGAGTACCGCGCATTTTGTTTGGTTATGAGATGGGTTTGGAGGGGACTATGTTACTTTTGGCTGGGACTGGGTAAAAAGTTAGCTGCAAGTTTTACTGTGCGAACAGTGCTCAGGCCGCTCCAAAGCAGGTAGCCGGCTACGGCGACCGATCCCAACAGGTCAATATAACGGGTTACGGGGTGAGCCGGATTAACTGCCACTGCAGTGAGAGCAATGATAATACAGAGATCCACAAAAGCCTTGGCACGATAAAGTTGCCGTTGTGTATCAATCACGGAGTTGTAATGCTCAAGTGTGAGGTTCGTATAGCGTCTCCAGAACCATCCGTTTGTAATCAGTCCCAAAACGGCGATCGTCAGTCCCAGGTATACGTTTCCACCCGGTTTAAATGTGTCAAGGCGGGATAAGGTCAGACCTAACATAACAATCCCGGAAAAGCAAAGGGCTATGGCCACGCAAAGGCCGGCAATCTTCTCCATCCTTGCTTTTTGTGCGGTATCAAGCTCTTTTTCCCTTTGCAGGCGGCGAAAGACCCACCAGGAAACAAAAAGGGCAAACAGTTCCACGCTGCGGCGGATGAAATCCGCCAGCTGGGTTGTTGAAGTACTCATGACGACGGCAATACCCGTAGTCAAAGGGGCCCACATGCTCAGCAAGAGGGCGGTAAGTAACGTTTTTTCCCGGCCGGCTGCCTGTTTTTTTGTCAGGTCTTCCATCATATTACCACCCTAAAAAACTTAATAGATAAATGAGGGGCATAAGCAAGGCCGCAGCAGAAAGGGGCACGGTCAGCGTATCGGTGCCCCGCCGCGAAAACAGCTCCACCACGCCACACACCGGCGCCACGATAAACGCCACCAACAAACTCAAATACCATGGTTTGCCGGCGTAGCATAACAAAGTAAAAAACAGGGCTATTCCTGCCACCAGGATCATTGCCCCTGTCCCTTCATATGTTTTTGCCTTTTCAATATATTTATGGATAACACGGTGACGGCCAAACGCCTTTCCCACCAATGCAGCGGCTGCATCACCAAAACCCCACGCCATCACAGCCACGGCCACGATGTAATGCCATCTGGTCCCAAGCACACCCCAATAAATAAATATAAGGATGGCAAAGGAGAGTTGGACATAAATAAGCTGCTTGCGCAGTTCGCCTCCCCGTGTATTCCTGTCAACAAAAAATCTTATGTAAAAGGAAGATCTCTCAATTAGCAAAAGAGCCGGATATGCCAACAATACCAACAGAAATGCTGCACCAACAGCCATATACCATGCGCTGAACAAATTCAAAAGGATAAAAATAGAAAAGCTGTAGGCTACATGCTGCATTTTACGTGCCAGCTCTGTGGGCATATTCAACCGGTGCTTTAGCAGGGTTGGCAGAGAGACACAAATCACCAGATAGTAGGCCATCAGGATGCCTGCTCCCATTAGATCGCTTAGCATTCCCCGTGTCCTCCCTGATTGCGCCTTTTGGCCCGGGCTGCGGAAAAGCTTTCAGAGACCCGGCCAAACAGCTTAATAAAGTCTTCAATTTCTGCTTCAGATACTCCCTGTGCCGCAATCGAGAAAACCTCGTTGTAAACCTGCTCAATTTGAGGTGCGATCGCCCGGGCTTTCTCCGTAAGCAGTACCCGGCTGGCCCGCTTGTCGGAAGGGTCTTTCTCCCGTGCCACATAATTCTTTTTCTCCAAAGATTCCAGAGCGCGGGACACTGCCGGTTTACTGATATCCAACTGTCCCACAATCTCCTCCTGCCGAAATTGTTGATCCTGGGTCAAAAGATGAAGCAGGATGTTTCCCTCAGCACTGCTAAGATCCAAAGGTTTTAAATTCTCGTTAATGATCTGCCTGGACGTGCGGATGATGTTGTTGGCAAACAGCCAGATATCTTTGATTCCGGACATAGGAACCTCCTTGGTTAACATGTTAACTTTGCCTTCATTATATGCGTAATTAGTTAACTTGTAAACCAATTATCCAAAAAAAGGGGAAATTATTTAAAAATAATGGTGGTTGGACCAGCAGCAAATACCGTTGACATACGTGGCAATATATTGTTATTGTAAATTTAAAAGAGGAGGAATCTGTGAAATGGAACATTTAGCTAAGGAGAAACCTGCCCTGTTAATCATCGATATGGTAAAGGACAATATGAATCCGGATCATCCCCTGCCCATCACACCGTTTGCACTTAAAGCCATTCCGCCCATCAATGGGCTAATCCAAATGTTTAGGAAAGAAGGCTGGCCTGTGGTATTTTCCACCGATGCGTTCCACGAAGATGATTTCATCTTCACGGCCCGCATGAAACCCCATTCCCTGGCAGGCACCCGTGGCGCCGAGATTGCCGATGGCCTTGATTACCAGCCGGAGACAGATATCTGGCTACCCAAGCCCCGTTTTTCCGCCTTTTTCGACACCGGCCTGGAAAAAACACTACATCAACAGGGAGTCACCCTTTGTGCCGTGGGCGGTATCTCCACCAATTTCTGCGTCCTGGCCACAGCCCTCGATGCCCTGTGCTATGATTTCAAAGTAGTCTTACTCGAAGACTGTGCCGCAGCATTCACCGAAAGGATGCACGAAGATACACTCTCATTATACCGGCGTAACCCCCTGTTCCCCCTGTTAAGAGTAGCCTCATCCCGGGAAATGGCTGAAATATTGTCATGGGAATAAACATAACAGACAGTGAGGTAGAGATTTATGAAAACAGAGATTGACAGCAGGATTGGGAAATTGCAGGGAAAATTAAAGGAGCAGGAGATTGAAGCGGCGATCATTACACAAAGCGTGGATCTTTTTTATTTCACCGGCAGCTGCCAGAAGGGGCATTTGATCATTCCGGCTGAAGGAGAAGCATGCTATCTGGTCAGTAAGAGCTTTGAAAGGGCAAAAAAAGAAACACCCTTAACCAGCGTAGAGTACCAGCAAAGCTTCCGGCAGCTCCCCACAAAGGTGCAGGAAACAGCAGGTGATGTTAAAAAGCTGGGGCTGGAACTGGATGTCCTGCCAGCCGCCCTTTATTTCCGTTACCAGGAAGCCTTTGGCGGTGCAGAGATAATCGACATTTCCCCGCTGATCAAAGAACTGCGTATGTACAAAAGCCCTTACGAGATAGAGATAATCAGGAAGGGGGCAGAGATCAGCCATCGGATGCTGGAGGCTGTTCCCCGCTTTTTAAAGGCCGGGAGAAGGGAGGTTGAATTCGCTGCAGATCTGGAACATCTTGCACGCACCCTGGGGCATCAGGGGGGCGTACGCATGCGCCAGTACAATCAGGAGGTCTTCTATGGACATATCATGTCGGGAGAAAATATTACCTTCTCTTCCTTTTTTGACGGGCCCACAGGAGGTCCGGGGCTTTCTCCCGCCTACCCCCAGGGGCCTGGCTGGAAAATTATCGAGCAGGGCGATGTGGTGCTTGTGGATTATGTTACCGTATATAACGGTTACTGCGTGGACTGTACGCGGGTCTTCTGCCTGGGAACGCCTCCGCAGGCCCTAAAAAAAGCTCACCAGGACGCCCTGTATATCCATGAGGAGGTTATTAAAGCAGCCAAACCGGGTACGCTCTGCTCAGAATTATCGAACATGGCGTTCAAGATGGCGGCAGAACTGGGGTACGGGGAAAACTTCATGGGCTACGGTACTGACAAGGCCGGCTTTATCGGCCACGGTGTGGGGCTTGAGCTGGACGAACTACCCGTCATCACCGCCAAACAGCATTTCCCCATGGCCGAGGGGATGGTCTTTGCCCTGGAGCCTAAAATCCTCCTTAAAGGCACCGCCATAGCAGGAGTTGAAAATACAGTCTATTTTAATGGTAATAACCTGGAGAAGATTACCATCCATCCCGAGGAGATAATCAGTGTATAGAGGTAATAGTTTTGAAAGACGTTAAGGAAAAGCTGGCAAAATCTTTAACTGCGGAAACAACGGAATTGATTCCTTTTCTGCCGTATTTGCTCCAGGATTTATGGGAACTGGGCTCGTCCCCGTCAGACATTGAAGCGTTAATACGCAAACATGTCCGGTCACCTGAACAACTGAGCATACTTGATCTTGCCTGTGGTAAGGGAGCTGTATCTATCCATTTGGCAAAGACTCTTGGGTGCCGCGTGAAAGGCATAGATTTAATGCCCGGGTTTATCGACTATGCCTCTCAAAAGGCTGCGGAATTTGCAGTCAGGGATCTATGTGAATTTATGGTGGGTGATATTAATGAAGCCGTATGTACCGAGCGGGGCTTTGATGTGGTTATTCTC